>NZ_JBEYUS010000017.1:0-86823 GCF_040643635.1 Saccharopolyspora sp. NPDC047091 | reverse complement strand
CGAAGTCGCGGAACGGCTGGTAGAGGTCGATGCCCAGGCCGAGGTCCGCGCACTGCGCGCGGATCCGCTCCGGGGTGGCGGCGGAGGCGATCAGGTCGTTCTCGAAGATCTCCACCCCGCCGAAGCCCGCGGCGGCCGCGGCGGTGAGCTTGTCCTCCAGCGAGCCGGACAGGCAGACCGTGGCGATGGAGCGGGCGCGTTCAGCGGGCGGCGTGCACACGGGGGCCTCCGGGTTCGGTCACGAGCGTCTCGAAGTGGCGCAGCATCCGTTCCGCGTCGGGTTCCCGCCCGGTGAACAGGCGGAACGCGTCGGCGGCCTGGAACACCGCCATGCCGCCGCCGTCGAGGACGCGGCAGCCGCGGTCGCGGGCGGTGCGGACGAGTTCGGTGTGCAGCGGCCGGTACACCACGTCGGCGACCCACAGCCCGGGGTGCAGCGCGTCGGCGGGCACCGGCAGCCCGGGGTGCGCGGCCATCCCGACGGGCGTGGCGTGCACCAGGCCGTCGGCGCCGGTGAGCGCGGCGGCGGGGTCGAAGTCGCCGGAGGTCGCGCGGTCGGGGCCGAACCGGCGGCGCAGCGCGGCGGCGAGCTCCGCGGCCCGCCCCGCGTCCAGGTCGAGCACGTGCAGCTCGCCGGTGCCGAGGGTCAGCAGCCCGTGCGCGACGGCGGCGCCGGCCCCGCCCGCGCCGAGCAGCACGACCCGGTCCACCGGCACGTCCGGCAGGCCGCGGCCGAAGCTGCGGGCGAACCCGGACCAGTCGGTGTTGTGCCCGATGGCGCCTTCCGGGGTGAACACGACGGTGTTCACCGCACCGAGCGCGGCCGCGTCCGGGGACAGCTCGTCGAGGTGCTCCAGGACCAGCTGCTTCGCCGGGTGGGTGATGTTGAGCCCGGTGAACCCGGTGAGCCGGGCGGCGCGCAGCACGTCGCCGACGGCGGTGGCGGGCGGCCCGATCCGGTCCAGGTCGAGCCGCCGGTAGAGGCAGCGCAGCCCGAGCTCGGCGGCTTCGCGTTCGTGCAGCGCCGGGCTGAGCGACGGGCCGATGCCCGCGCCGACCAACCCGGTGAGGTACCCGATGTCGCTGATGGCGGCCTCCCCCGGTGCCGCGGACCGCAGCCCGCACAACAATGAACGAACCAGCTAGTACACAGTAGCCCGGCGGTGGACCACGGCCAAGGACCGCGACCGCGGACCGCCGCCGAGGACCACGGACCGGGCCGGGGCCGACCGGATTAGGCTGGGGCCTGATCGACCGGGCCGGACCGGCCGCCGACCAGCCGGAACCCCGGCCGGCACCCACGAGACGAGGGAGCCCCCGTGGTGGCACCACCGCCCCCCGCCGGTGACCGGCAGGCGGACGAACCGCGCCAGCGCGACGCCGAGCGCACCCGCGCGGAACTGCTCGACGTGGCGCTCGCCGAGTTCGCCGACAAGGGCTACGCCGGAGCGCGGGTCGACGAGATCGCCGCCCGCACCAGCACCACCAAGCGGATGATCTACTACTACTTCGGCGGCAAGGAGCAGCTCTACATCGCCGCCCTGGAGCGCGCCTACGCGGCGATCCGCGGCGTGGAGCAGGGCCTGGACGTCGCCGACCTGGACCCGGTGGCCGCGATCCGGCGGGTCGCCGAATCCACCTTCGACCACCACGAATCGCACCCGGCGTTCATCCGGCTGGTCTCCATCGAGAACATCGACCACGGCAGGCACCTGGCGAAGTCCGCGGAGCTGCCCGGCCTGGGCACGCCCGCGCTGGAGGTGCTCACCGGAATCCTGGAGCGCGGCCGCGGATCGGGGCTGTTCCGGGCCGACGTCGACGCGCTGGACGTGCACCTGGCGATCAGCTCGTTCTGCGTGTTCCGCACCGCCAACCGGCACACCTTCCAGGCGATCTTCGGCCGGGACATGCTGGCCGCCGACCGCCGCGAGCACTACCGCCGAATGGTCGGCGACCTGGTGGTCAGCTACCTGACCGCGGCCCCCGAGGCGGGTTGAGCCGAGTCCTGATCGGACCTTGACACCGGTGTGCCGCCACCGCACAGTTACGGACTAACCAGGTGGTACATCACCGCTTCTCGCTGTTCCGCGCAACGGAGCCAGGACCGTCAGGAGCTACTCGGTGACCGAGACCCGCACGCCCGCGACGCCGGGCGAACACCGCAAAGCCGCGTGGGCGGCGTGGATCGGCAGCGCGCTGGAGTACTACGACTTCTTCATCTACGGCACCGCCGCGGCGCTGGTGTTCAACAAGATCTTCTTCCCGGCGTCCTCGCCCGCCACCGGCACGCTGCTCGCGCTGGCCTCGTTCGGCGTCGGCTACCTGGCGCGGCCCGTCGGCGCGTTCGTGCTCGGCCACGTCGGCGACCGGTTCGGGCGCAAGCGGGTGCTGGTGCTCACGGTGCTGCTGATGGGGTTGGCCACGGTCGGCGTCGGCTGCCTGCCCACCTACGAGCAGATCGGCGTCGCCGCACCGATCACGCTGGTCGCGCTGCGGCTGCTGCAGGGCTTCTCGGCCGCCGGGGAGCAGTCCGGCGCCAGCTCCATGACCCTCGAGCACGCGCCGGAGCACCGCCGCGGCTACTTCACCAGCTTCACCCTCAGCGGCACCCAGGCCGGGCAGATCCTCGCCACCGCCGTCTTCCTGCCGATCGCCGCGATGCCGCAGGAACAGCTGCTCGCCTGGGGCTGGCGGGTGCCGTTCTGGCTCAGCGGGATCGTCGTCATCGTCGCCCTCGTCATCCGGCGCACCCTCGATGAAACCCCCGTGTTCCAGCGGGAATCCGCCAAGGACGACCGCGAGCCGCCGATCGCCGCGCTGTTCCGCGAGCACTGGGCCGACGTGCTGCGCGTGGTGGTGGCGTCCACCGTCGCCGCCGTGAGCACCATCTTCACCGTGCACGCCCTCAGCTACGCGGTGAACACCGTCGGGCTGGACCGCACCCCGATGCTGTGGGTGGGAGTGCTGGCGAACGTGGTCGCGCTGGCGGCGATCCCGCTGTGCGCGCTGCTGTCCGACCGGATCGGGCGGCGGCCCGTGTTCATCGGCGGGACCGCGGCCTGCGCGGTGCTCATGTTCGGGTACCTGTGGTCGATCTCCACCGGCCGGTACTCGCTGATCTTCCTGACCGGCATCCTGCTGTTCGGCATCGCCTACAGCGCCCCGAACGGGGTGTGGCCCGCGTTCTACGCGGAGATGTTCCCGCCGAAGGTGCGGCTGTCCGGGATGGCCGTCGGCACCCAGATCGGGTTCGCCGTCGCCGGGTTCTCGCCCAGCATCGCCGAAGCCATCGGGCCCGGGCGGGACGGCTGGTTCGCGGTCTCCGCGTTCATCGCCGCGCTCTGCGCCTGCAACATCGTCGCGGTGCTCACCGCGCGGGAAACGCACCGCGTGCCCACCGACGAGCTCGGCAGGCGCGACGGTCGGGCGCCGGACCCGATCGCGGCCGGCTGACCGCGGCGGGGCCCGGCCCCGCGGCTCACCTGGAGCCGAGCCGCTTCGTCTCGCCGAGCTTCTTCCGGTCCGACGCGTAGCCGATCAGCGCGGTCGCGACGAACAGCACGCCACCGACCACGGCCAGCCAGAACAGCCCCTTCAGCACGACCCCCACGACGCCCACCACCAGCCAGAGCAGCAGCAGACCGCCGATCACCTTCCACACCATCCGGACCACCCCGTTCAGCAGGACTCAACCCCGCTTGCCAGAACGGCGGGCGCCGCAACCCCGTTCCAGCAGCGGAATCCGGGAGAACTCCGGGACCACCCCGAGGCCGGAGCCGTCACCGGCGCGGCCGGGTGGCGTCGCGGACCACGTCGCCCAGCACCCGGCGGCGCTCGGCGGGCTCGTCGGCGTCCGCTCCGCCGAGCATGAGCGCGACCGTCGACGGGACGGCCAGCCACCAGGCCGCCAGCGCGCGGGCGACGTAGAGCAGGTGACCGGGGGCCAGGTCGTCGCGCAGCTCGCCGGCCCGCTGCGCGCGGACGACTTCGGCCACGTCGTCGGCGTAGTGCGCCGCCCGCTCCGCGGCGGCCGCGCGGCGCGGGCCGACCGGATCGGGTCGAGCAGCACCAGCGGGCCGAGCGGATCGGGTCGGGCGGCACCGCGGGTCGGGCGGCGGATCGGGTGCGGGCGGGGCGGGCCGCCCGCTCCGGTCGGATCAGCGCAGCCAGGTGGCGAGGCGGGCGACGGCCTCCGCGATGTCCTCGGTCGCGCCCGCGTACGACAGGCGCACGAACCGGCCGCCGAGCTCCGGGTCGAAGTCCGCGCCCGGCACCACCGCCACGCCGGTCTCCTCCAGCAACCGGTGGCACCAGGCCGAGGAGTCGTCGGTGAGCTCGCCGATGTCGGCGTACGCGTAGAACGCGCCGTCGGCGGGCGCGACCCGCTGGATGCCGAGTTCCGCGAGCCCGGTCAGCAGCAGCTCCCGGTTCGTCTCGTACCGGCGGACGTGCTCGCCGACCTCCGCGTACACGTCCGCGCCGAACGCGGCGACCGCGCCGTGCTGCGACATCGCGGGCGGGCACAGGGTGAAGTTGCCGGTCAGCGAGTCCACCGCGCGCCGCAGCCGCGGCGGCACCAGCATCCAGCCGAGCCGCCAGCCCGTCATGCACCACAGCTTCGAGAACGAGTTCACCACGATCGCCTCGTCCGAGAACTCGCGCGCCGAGCGCAGCCGCTCGCCGTACTCGATGCCGTGGTAGATCTCGTCGCTGATCAGCTGCACGCCCCGGCGGTCGCACCAGGACGCCAGCTCCGCCAGCTCGTCCGCGCCGAGCACGGTGCCCGTCGGGTTCGCCGGGGACGCCACGATCAGGCCGCGCACCGGCTCGTCCAGCTCCTCCAGCATCGCCACCGTCGGCTGGAACCGGGTGCTCGCGTCGCACGGCAGCTCCACCACCTCGCAGCCCAGCGCGGACAGGATGTTCCGGTAGGCCGGGTAGCCGGGCCGCGCCAGCGCCACCCGATCGCCCGGGTCGAAGGCGCTGAGGAACGCCAGCAGGAACGCACCGGACGCGCCGGTCGTCACCACCACCTCCGCCGGATCGGCGGGCAGCCCGTAGGTGCGGGCGCCGTGCCCGGCGATGGCCTCCCGCAGCTGCGGCAGGCCGAGCTGCTCGGTGTAGCCCAGCGGATGCCGCCGCACCGCCTCGGCCGCCGCCTCCCGGACCGCGGCGGGCGCCGGGCTCGACGGCTGGCCCGCGGCGAGCGACACCACGTCCCCGCGCACCCGCTGGCGGGCGTTGGCGGCGGAGAGCACTTCCATGACCTGGAACGGCGGCACGTTCGCCCGCTGGGCGACGGACAGGGCGCTGGGCTCGAGCATGCCCACACCCTGTCACGCGACCAGGTGATCAGTAGCCCTGGTAGCCGCCGCCTCCGGCCATCGACTTGAGGCCCGGGTGTCCTTCGAAACCGCCGTAGCGGTCGAAGGTGTAGCGGACCCCGGCGATGATGTTGTCCACCGGGTCGTAGATGTCGTCGTGGCCGGGGAGCTTGTGCGCCTGGAACGTCGGGTCGATGCACTGCATCAGGCCCTTCGACGGGGTGCCCTTGGCGGCGTTCGAGTCCCAGTCGTTGATGGCGTGCGGGTCGCCGCCGGACTCCTTCTGGATGATCGTCCAGATCTTGTCGATGTCCGCTTCGGTCACCGGGATGCCGTTGGCCCGCAGGATCTCGATGGCCTCCCGGATCCACTGGTCCACGTTCCCGGGCGGTGGACCACCACTGGGCGGGCCACCGCTGGAGCCGAGGTCACCGGAACCGCCCGAGCCGCCGGAACCTCCGGAACCGCTGGAGCCGCCGGAACCGCTCGCCCCGTCCGAACCTCCGCCGGAACTCCCGGAACCGCCGGACCCGCTCGACGCGCCCGATCCGCCGGGACCGCCCGGCCCGCCCGGGGAGTCCCCGCCCGGCCCGGTCGCGCCCGCCTGCTCGGTGCTCGCCGGGCCCGCGGGCTCCTGGAACTCCCACCTGGTCTCGCGTCCCGGAGCTGGCGTGAAGCCCTGCTCGCCCGCTTTCGGGATCGTCGTGAACACGTCCGCCATGCCCTCGGCCGCACCGGTGAGCTCGGTCAGCGCGCCGTGCAGCGCCTCGTTCGCCGCGGTGACCTCGCCGCGGGCGTCCGCGGCGTGCGAGTCCATCGCCCGGGTGATCGCGTCGTCGCGCACCCGGCGGGCCGGTTCCAGGGCGGCCGGGTCGTCCGGGTGCGCCCGTTCCGCCTCGCGGTAGGTGTCCTCGGCCCGCTTCGCGTCGGCCAGGGCGCGTTCGCCGATGCCGTTGAGCGCGTCCTTCGCGGTGCGCACGGCCTCGGCCGCCCGGTCCAGCGCGTCCGCCGAGCTCTCCAGCACCGACTTCGCCCGGTCGAACCCGCCGCGGACCTGGCCCATGTAGCCGACGAAGGCGTCCGCGGAGGCGCCCTGCCACGCGTCGTCGAGGCCGGTGACGGCGTTGGTCACGTCCCCCGAGGTGTTCCCGGTGGTGCCCGCCGCGTCGCGCCAGCGCCGCGCGATGTCGGTGATCGACTCGGGTCGGCTGCGCTCCAGCTTCCGCACCTGCTCGGCGAGCGCCGCGCCACCGGGCTTGCCGGCGATCTCCTCTGCAATGCCCATCTCGTCCCCCAGCTCGCGAGGCGGCTCAGACCCGCATCGAGTCTTCGTTGTGCTGCTCGATGTCCTCGACGCTGGTGCGGACCGCGTCGAGCGCGCCGCTGACGCTGCGGAGCAGCTGCTCGGCGGCGTCGAACTGCTGCTTCGCGGTCTCGTCGAGCTTCGTGACCGCGTCGGCGAGCCCGGCGGCGGCGTCCAGCTCGCCGAACAGGCCGGCCTCGGCGGGCCCGCCCTCGAAACCGTCGCCGATGGCGCCGACCGGGCCCGCCTTGCCCTCCAGCGCGGAGCGGCAGTCCTCCAAGGCCCCCATGTTGTAACCGGCGTCTGGCACGACCTCTCCTCGCTGCGGCCCGGATGTCCGACGGGGTCGACGCGCCACACCGGCGCACCGTTCCACCCGATCTCATGATTACCCCGGACGGGGGCGCGCGGCGGTGTTTTCGCCGAAGAGCAGTCGAACGGTCCCGGACGCGGCGAACCGCGCGCGGCCGTGGCTCGCGCGCGGTTCGCGGTCGTTCGTCGCAGGGCGTCCGGTCAGGCGGGCGGGGTGATCTCGCCGCGGGCGGCGCGCAGCGCGATGTCCACGCGGTGGTGCGAGCCGGGCAGGCGCACCGCGGCGACGCGGCGGTACACCTCGTCGCGGGCGGCGTCGAGGTCCGCGCCGGTGGCGACCACGGACAGCACCCGGCCACCCGCGGACAGCACCGCGCCGTCCTCGCGGCGCCGGGTCCCGGAGTGCAGCACGCCGATCGCGTCGCCACCGGTGATCACGTCGTCCACCCGAGGCCGGCCCGGGTAGCCCTCGGCGGCCACGACGACGGTCACCGCGGCGCCGTCCTCCCACTCCAGGGCGGGGGCGGCGGCGAGCTCACCGCGGGCGACCGCGTCCAGCAGCCCCGCCAGCGGGGTGCGCAGCAGCGCCAGCACGGCCTGCGTCTCCGGGTCGCCGAACCGGCAGTTGAACTCGATGACCTGCGGACCCGACGAGGTCAGCGCCAGGCCCGCGTACAGCAGGCCGGAGAACGGGGTACCGCGTTCGGCGAGCTCGTCCACCACCGGCTGCACCGCGGTGCGCACGACGTCCTCGGTGAAGCCCGCCGGCGCCCACGGCAGCGGCGCGTAGGCGCCCATGCCGCCGGTGTTCGGGCCCGCATCGTCGTCGCCGACGCGCTTGAAGTCCTGCGCGGGCAGCAGCGGGACCACCGTGGTGCCGTCGACCAGGCAGAACAGCGAGGCCTCCGGACCGTCCAAGAAGGACTCCAGCAGCACCGGGTGCCCGTCGTCGAGCAGCGTCAGCGCGTGCGCGCGCGCCGCGTCGAAGTCGGTGGTGACCAGCACGCCCTTGCCGCCGGCGAGCCCGTCGTCCTTGACCACCCAGGTGGGGCCGAAGCGGGCCAGCGCGGCGTCCAGCTTCGCCGGGTTGTCCACCGTCTCGCTGTGCGCGGTGGGCACCCCGGCCGAGATCATGACGTCCTTCGCGAACGCCTTGGAGCCCTCGATGCGGGCGGCGCCCTTCGACGGCCCGAAGCAGGGGATGCCCGCGGCGCGGACGGCGTCGGCGGCTCCGGCGACCAGCGGGGTCTCCGGGCCGAACACGACCAGGTCGGCCTTCCAGCCGGTGGCGAGCTCGGTCACCGCCGCCGGATCGGCGACGTCCACCGCGTAGGGCTCGGCGAGCGCGGCGATGCCCGCGTTGCCGGGAGCGCAGGCCAGGGCGGTCACCGACGGGTCCTTCGACAGCGCCAGCACGATCGCGTGCTCACGGCCGCCTGCCCCGATCACCAGGATTCGCACGAGCGGAAGCGTAGAGCGTCCCGCGCGCCGCCGACGGCGGCCCCCCGGCGCGGTGTGGTGAACCGGACATGACCGGCCGGTGACCGGCGGAGATCATCTCGCGGTACGTTTCCCGGCCTCCCGGTGCGGCAGCCGCGAACCGGGCCCGGCGCGGGAGTGCGCGGGCGGAGGCGTGTCGCCGTTCCTTCACCCCGTCGTCGGATGTTCTTGTCCCGTTGGTCGCCCGCCACCGCGAAGGTCGGGCCGGGCGCGCGGCCCTTCCCCGCGCCACGAACTCGCTGGAGGACAGATGTCGATCCGGGTGCGCCTGGCGGCGCTCGCCGTGACCACCGCCGCCGTGCTGAGCGCGATCGCCCAGCTGCCCGCCGCGGCGCCCACCGCGACCGCCGCTCCGGAGGCCGGTCGCGTCGAGGTGTTCGGGCACCGGGGCGCCTCCGGCTACCGCCCGGAGCACACGCTGGCCTCCTACGAGCTGGCGGCGCGGATGGGCGCCGACTTCATCGAGCCGGACCTGGTGCCCACCAAGGACGGGGTGCTGGTGTCCCGGCACGAGAACGAGATCAGCGGCACCACGGACGTCGCCGACCACCCGGAGTTCGCCGACCGCAAGACCACGAAGACCATCGACGGCGCCGAGCTGACCGGCTGGTTCACCGAGGACTTCACCCTCGCCGAGCTGAAGGCGCTGCGCGCGAAGGAACGCATCCCGCAGCTGCGGCCGAACAACACGATCTACGACGGCCGCTTCGAGGTGCCGACGTTCCAGGAGGTCGTGGACCTCTCCCGCCGGTTGTCGGCGGAGCTCGGCCGCGAGATCGGCGTCGCCCCGGAGACCAAGCACCCCTCCTACTTCCAGCGCATCGGCCTGCCGCTGGAGCCGCGCGTGGTGCGCGCGCTGGACGAGAACGGGCTGAACCGGCCGGACGCGAAGGTCGTGGTGCAGTCCTTCGAGGTCGCCAACCTGCGGGAGCTGGACCGCTCGCTGCGGGTGCGGCTGGTGCAGCTGATCTCGGACAGCGGCGCGCCGCAGGACTTCGTGGAGTCCGGCGACCCGCGCACCTACGCGGACCTGGTGACGCAGGAGGGCCTGCGCGGCATCGCGGAGTACGCCGACGTGATCGGCCCGGACACGAAGGTGCTGCTGCCGGTCGACGAGTCGGGGCACCTCACCGGGCCGACCTCGGTGACCGCGGACGCGCACGCGGCGGGCCTGCAGGTCGTGCCGTACACGGTGCGCGCGGAGAACGACTTCCTGCCCGCGGACTTCCGCTCCTCCGCGGTGCCGTCCGAGTTCGGCGACGTGCTCGGCTACTTCGACGCGCTGTTCGCCCAGGGGATCGACGGCGTCTTCAGCGACTTCCCGGACATCGCGGTCGAAGCCCGCGGCTGAGCGAGCGGGCGGTCAGGGCCGTCCGGCGGCGGCCCCGACCGCCCGGAAGTTCGCGTTCGACGCGGGCGCGAACAGGAGCACCAGTCCCGCGCACACCGCGACCAGGTGCGCGGCGCGCAACGCGGCGAACGTCCACGCCCACGGCCCGGTGCCGGTCAGGAAGGCCTGCTCGACCGGGAGTCCGCCCAGCACCTCCGCGATCGGCGGGCCGACCATGCTCGCGGTGCCGAGGCCGCCGACGAGCACCGCCACCGCGATCCGCACCCCGTTCCCGCCGCGCCGCAGCCGCAGCACGAGGACCAGCACCGCGGCGTAGACGGCGCCGCGCAGCACCAGCTGCCCGGCGAGCCCCTCGGCGGGCGCCCCGTCCGCGACGAGCCGCCCGACGTGCAGCACCGTCTCGGCGACCCCCGCCGCCACGGCGCAGGTCCAGGCGATGATCGAGCGGCGCACCGCCGCCGGTGCTGCGTCCTTCGGTTCCACGGCCCGTCTCCCCACGTCGTCCCCCGGCTGCGGGTCGAACGTAAGCGGCGCGGCGGGGCGCGGGGATCGGGTTCGTCCCGGATCCCGGCTCGGGGTGGTCCCGGACCGGGCTCAGGAGGCGGCGACCGGGCGGGGCGCGGGGGTCGCGGCGGACTCGGACCCGGCGAGGAGGCCGCGGCGGGCGAGGATCGGGCGCACGCCTTCGCCGAACCGGTACGCCTCCTCCAGGTGCGGGTACCCGGAGAACACGAACTCCTCCACGCCGACGTCGTGGTACTCGGACATCAGGTCGGCGACCTCCTCGTGGCTGCCGACGAGCGCGGTGCCCGCCCCGCCGCGCAGCAACCCGACGCCGGACCACAGGCCCGGGTGCACTTCGAGCTTCCGCGCGTCCTCGTGCAGCACCCCGCCGTGCAGCTCGGCCATCCGCCGCTGCGCGGTGGATTCGGTGGCGGCGAACTTCGCCTGCGAGGCGGCCACGTCCGCCGGGTCCATCTGGTCCAGGAAGCGCTGCGCGGTCGCCCACGCCTCGGCGGAGGTGTCCCGGGTGATGGTGTGCGCGCGCAGCCCGAACCGCAGGGTGCGGCCCTCCGCGGCGGCCAGCTCCCGCAGCCGGGCGATCCGCTCGCCGACCTGCGCGGGCGGTTCGCCCCAGGTCAGGTGCACGTCGGCGCGGCGGGCGGCGACGGGCAGCGCCGCCGGGGACGAGCCGCCGAAGTACAGCGGCGGCACCGGGTCCGGCACCGCGTGGGCGGTGGCGCCGCGCAGCCGGTAGTGCTCGCCGTCGAAGTCGGCCGGTTCCCCCGACCAGATGGCGCGCAGCGCGGCGAGGAACTCGTCGGTGCGCTCGTAGCGGCGGTCGTGGTCCAGCCAGTCGCCGTACCGGCGCTGCTCGGTCGACTCGCCGCCGGTGACGATGTTGAGCAGCAGCCTGCCGCCGGAGACCTGCTGGTAGGTGGCGGCCAGCTGCGCGGCCAGCGTCGGGGTGAGCGAGCCGGGCCGGAACGCGACGAGGAACTTGATCCGCTTGGTGCGCCCGAGCAGCGCCGCGGTGGTCACCCACGCGTCCTGGCACCAGCTGCCGGTGGGGGTGAGCATGCCGGTGAACCCGAGGTGCTCGACGGCCTGCGCGACCTGCGCCAGGTAGTCGATGTCCGGTTCGCGGGGCGTGTTCGCGGCGGCCGCCGTGACGTGCGGTCGGTCCACGATGGACCGTCCGTCGCCGTGGGTGGGCAGGAACCAGTGCAGGGTGATGCTCATGCGTCTCCTCCTGGTCAGCGGACGGCGGCGAGCCGCTGCGCGAAGCGGGTGTCGACGTACTCGGCGAAGTCGAAGCTCCGCGGGATCTCCCCGGCCTGCACGAACGCGTCGGCGAGCTCCTGCGAGGAGCGGACCACCGCGTCGTCCAGCGGGATCGGCAGGTTCGGTCCGGCGTCGGTGGCGCGGCGGGTGACCTCGATCGGCAGCCCGGTGTCCTCGGCCCACGCCCGCGCGCGCTCCGCGCGGTGCGAGTCGGAGAACAGCTGGGCCTGCGCGACGCGGACCACGTAGTCGGCGAGCGCGGTGTTCTTGGCGGCGTCCGCGAGCGCCTCGTCGCTCGCCACCTGGAAGTCGAGGCCGTTCGAGATGCCGGTGCCGTCGGTGAGCACCTTCGCGCCGGTCTCCAGCTGCACCTGCGCGAAGTACGGGTCCCAGATCGCCCAGGCGTCCACCTCGCCGCCGTTGAACGCGCCGAGCGCGTCGGCGGGCTGCAGGATCACCAGCTGCACGTCGTCCGGGGTGAGCCCGACCTTCCGCAGGCTCAGCAGCACCTGGCCGTGCGCCGAGCTGCCGCGGGCCAGCGCGATCTTCTTCCCGCGCAGGTCCTCGACCCGCCGCAGCGGGGAGTCCCGGGGCACGATCAGCGCGTCGCTGGTCACGTTGCCCTTCGACGCGGACACGACCTTCACCTCGCGCTTGGCGGCGGCCGCGAACAGCGGGGGCGTGTTGCCGACGCCGCCGATGTCGATGGCCCCGGCGGACGCGGCCTCCAGCAGCGGCGGGCCGGAGGTGAACGTGGCCCACTCGATCGCGTAAGGCGCCCGATCCAGCCCGGCGGAGCGCAGCAGGGACTGCGAGTTGCCCTTCTGGTCCCCGACGCGCAGCCGCACCCGGCGCAGCTCGTCGTCGCCGACCGGCGGCGGGACGGGCGCGGTGGCCGCATCGGGGCCGCGACCGCACGCGCCGAGCAGCCCGGCGGTCGTGGTGGTGAGGGCGAGGGCGGCGAGGAATTCCCGACGGTGCACGGTGTCATCGCTTTCGCTGAGCAGAGCGGAACCCGGGCCGCACTGGGCGCCCCGGACGAACGGGTGGCCGCCTGCCTTCGAACCAGCGCAGCGGGGTTCAGCGGTGTCCCGTCAGCGGCGGAGCCGCTGAGCCGCCGACCACCTGATCAGCCGGACCACCCGCGGGTTCTCAGCGGTTCCCTCGCGAGGACAGCGTTTTCGCATGTGGCGGAGCCACCTGCGAAAACGATCCCGCAGCGAGGGGGCCGCTGAGGTTCCGCCACCCCAGCGCTACGCGAAAAGAATTCGAAGAACAGCCGGTGAGGTTCCTCAGCGGAGGCGACAGAGGGCGCTGGCCTGCCGCCGGAGGTCGACGTGCAGGCGCCCGGTCAGTGCGGTGCGCGCGGTCATGCCCAGCAGGTTCGCACCGGCGCGATCTCCCGGTCAACGCCCGCCGGACCGCGTCCCACCAGGTGGCACCGCAGCGCAACGCCCCGCCCACCACGGAGGTGAGCGGGGCGCGGGTCCGGCGTCGACGACGATCAGCAGCTGCCGAGCGCGTCCTTCAAGGCGGTCTTCTCGGCTTCGGTGACGGTCAGCTCGTACTTGTGCTTGGAGCCGATCCACATCGAGGCGTAGGTGCAGTGGTAGCCGGCTTCCGGCGGCATCCACTGGTCCGGGGTCTTGTCGCTCTTGGACTGGTTCACGTTGTCGGTGACGGCGATCAGCTGCGGGCCTTCGAGGTCGTTGGCGAAGGCCTCGCGCTGCTCGTCGGTCCACTCGGAGGCCCCGGATCGCCAGGCCGCGGCCAGCGGCACCACGTGGTCGATGTCCACATCGGACGGCTTGGTCCAGCTCCCGCCGTCGTACGGGCTGTTCCAGGTGCCGGAGGTCGGGTAGCAGTCCGAACCGACCTCGACGTCCTCCCCGTCGCGCTTGAGCACCGACTCGCGGGTGTTGCAGCCGTCGGGGCCTTCGATCCAGTGCGGGAACCGGTCCCGGTCGTAGCCGTCGAGAGAGCCTTCGGGGGCGACCTGCAGCGCGTCGAGCTGGGTCTGCGCGGTCGCCGCGTCGGGGATGCCGGGCGGTTCCGCACCGGCGGGCACGGCCAGGCCGAGCGACAGGGCCCCGGCCAGGGGCAGAGCGGTCAGTGCTGCGCGAAGCGAACGGGTCGGTGTCATGGGGACCTCCGCTGGGCTGATCTCGCCGATGTCGATCCTGACCTTCATCGAGCGAGGTGGCCGTGGCAATGCCCCGAAGTGACTAGGCGGTGACCTGTCGTGAAACCGCCACCGGCGCCGCGCCGGTTCTGGGAAAACCGTGTGTGCGCAGGGGTTTTCGGTCTCCGGTCAGGGCCGCACGAGCAGCAGGTCCTCGGTGTGGCGGTACCAGGCCCACTTGGTCACCGGCCGCGGGTGCGGCACGCCGTCGCGGAGCACGGTCGCCTCGCGGAACCCGGCCTGCACCGCGCGGCCGCGGGTGGTGTCCCGGCGGGTGCGCAGCAGGCCGCGGCGCACCGCGGTGACCCGCAGGCCGTCCGCGGCCGGGTCCAGGTTCGCCGACATCGGGTCGGAGGTCGGTTCCGGCAGCGGTTCCGCCGCCGGGTCGGGGGTGATCTCCAGGCTCCGCGCCGGGCCGTGCAGCACCCGCTGGTCGTCGCAGTACACCTGGCCGGTGATCGGCTCCACCCGGCCGCTCGCGATCAGCAGCCCGCCGTTGTCGTCGCGCACCAGCGCCGACGGCCGGGCCGCGCCCTCGAACGCGAGCCGCTCGGCGTCCGGGCCCACCGGGATGCCCCACAGCCGCGTCGCGGGCGACTCGGCCACCGGCACGTAGCCGACGGCGAGGTCGGCGATGCGGTTCCGGCGCAGCAGCCGCAGCACGACCGCCGCCAGGTCCGCATCGGTACCCTGGACGACGACTCGCCCGGGGCCGTCGGGCAGCAGCGCATCGACCTCGGCCTTCCCGGGAGCAGGCGGAACCGGATGCCACTCCACGTGACCGCCCGGACGCGTGGGGTGGTCACCGTTTGTGCAGCACAGTGCAGTGGTACTCACGTTTCGCTCCTGGTTTACCCTGATCGACCGGCATCAGTGTCGCGTCGGAGCGGGGAGTCGCTCGCGCGGACCCACAGTCCAGGTTGGAGTTTCACATGCCGGCGATCGTGCTGATCGGAGCCCAGTGGGGCGACGAGGGCAAGGGCAAGGCGACCGACCTGCTCGGTGAGCAGGCGCAGTGGGTCGTGCGCTACCAGGGCGGCAACAACGCGGGTCACACCGTGGTGCTGCCCGACGGGCAGGACTTCGCGCTGCACCTCATCCCCTCCGGCATCCTCACGCCGGGCGTGACGAACGTGATCGGGAACGGCGTCGTCGTCGACCCGGGCGTGCTGCTCGACGAGCTCGCGGGGCTGGAGGAGCGCGGCGTCGACACCTCGCGCCTGCTGCTGTCCGCCGACGCGCACATGATCATGCCGTACCACGTGGCGATCGACCGCGTCACCGAGCGCTACCTCGGCAAGAAGCAGATCGGCACCACCGGCCGCGGCATCGGCCCCGCCTACCAGGACAAGGTGGCCCGCGTCGGCGTCCGCGTGCAGGACCTGCTGGACGAGAAGATCCTGCGGCAGAAGGTCGAGGCCGCGCTGGAGTTCAAGAACCAGCTGCTGGTGAAGGTCTACAACCGCCGCGCGCTGGACGCCGACGAGGTCGTGGACACCGTGCTGGAGCAGTCCGAGCGCTTCGCCGGCCGCATCGCCGACACCAAGCTGCTGGTCAACGAGGCGCTGGAGCGCGGCGAGACGGTGCTGCTGGAGGGTTCGCAGGGCACGCTGCTCGACGTGGACCACGGCACCTACCCGTTCGTGACCTCGTCGAACCCGACCTCCGGCGGGGCGTGCGCGGGCTCCGGCATCGGGCCGACCCGGATCAACGCCGTGATCGGCATCCTGAAGTCCTACACCACCCGCGTCGGCGCGGGCCCGTTCCCGACGGAGCTCACCGACGAGGCGGGCGAGAACCTGCGCAAGCAGGGCGGCGAGTTCGGCGTCACCACCGGGCGCTCGCGGCGCACCGGCTGGTTCGACGCGGTCATCGCCCGCTACGCGACCCGGGTCAACGGCATCACCGACTACTTCCTCACCAAGCTGGACGTGCTGTCCGGGCTGGAGACGATCCCGGTGTGCGTCGGCTACGACGTGGACGGGCAGCGGGTCACCGAGATGCCGATGACGCAGACCGGCGTGCACCACGCGGTGCCGGTGTACGAGGAGCTGCCGGGCTGGTCCGAGGACCTCAGCGCGGCCCGCAGCTTCGAGGACCTGCCGGTGAACGCGCAGAACTACGTGCTGCGCCTGGAGGAGCTGGCGGGTGCCCGCATCTCCGCGATCGGCGTCGGCCCCGGCCGCGACCAGACGATCGTCCGCCACACGATGGCGTGAGCTGAGCACCGAACACCACAGGTGAACGGCCCGCCCACCCGGTTCTGCCGGACGGGCGGGCCGTCCCGCTCCGCGCGGGCCCTCGCACCCGGCGCGGCCGGTCACCTCCGGCGCGGACCGCTCACTTCGCGCGGGGGTGCAGCGGCGGCAGGGCGGCGATCGCCTCGGTCCGGGTGAGGCCGGTGGCCTGCAGCAGGTCGACCGCGATCGAGCGGACCTGCAGCACCACCACCTGCATCGAGAAGTCGCCCTCGCCGAGCAGCTCCACCGAGGACTTCCGCGCCACCGCGCGCGCCGCCTCCCGCGCCTGCAGGGGCTCGTTGCCGCCCGCCAGCTCGTCGCGCAGCAGCACCACCGAACCGGCCAGCTCCTCCAGCAGGCCCGGCAGCGGGCGCGGCACCGGCTCGTCGTCCCGCAGCGCCGACATGGCGCGCCGCGCCAGCACCCGGGTGTTCCGCAACGCGCGGTCGATCGGCGTGGCCGCGGCCTCGTAGCGCTTCAGGTCGCCGCGGCGGCGCCAGCGGATCGGCGCGATCTTCGCGATCTCCCCGCCCGCGTCCAGCGCGGTGCGGAACTCGTCCACCAGCTCCTGGCTCTTGCGCACCTTCGCCAGCGTGTCCGAGGCCAGGTCGGTGTCCCGCCGCGACACCGCCCACGCCACCCCGCGCAGCCCGTCGGTGAGCGCCCCCAGCACCAGCCTGCCGTTGCGGTGCGCCACCGCCAGCGGGTTCGCGGGCAGCAGCGCCGCCACCGCGAACCCGATCAGCCCGCCGACCGCGGCATCGATCATGCGGGTCAGGCCGCCCGCCGAAGCAGGCGGCAGCAACGTCGCCACCAGCACCGACGAGGACGCGGCCTGCAGCACGATGATCGCCCCGCTGTCCGCGAGCACCGCCGTGCTCATCGCCAGCGCCACCACCAGCGCGATCTGCCACGGACCGGTGCCGATCGCCGAGATCAGGATGTCCCCGACCCCGATGCCGATGCTCACGCCGACGACGAGCTCCAGCGCCCGCCGCAGCCGCTGCCCCAGCGACACGCCCAGCGACACCACCGCGGCGATCGGCGCGAAGAACGGCGCCGGATGCCCCACCAGGCTCTTCGCCACCGCCCACGCCAGCCCGGCGGCGACGGCGCACTGCACGATCGGCACCCCCGACCGGAACAACCGCCGCAACCGCCGACTCAACTCCTGCCGAACCCGATGCACGAGCCCATTCTCCGCCACGTCGATCGCCGAGAGGTAGCGGTGGGCTACGACGGCCGTCGGGCCGGGTCGATCGAGACCGCCTGGTCCGGGCTGGTGAGGCGGATGGCGGGCACGCCGAGGTAGCGGGTGAGGCCGGGGACGAGTTCGGGCAGTTCCGGGACGGGTACTTGCGGGGAGTCCACGCCTCCGAGGTCGTCACGACGGCCGCTGAACCGGTGATCACGCGCGTGCGCTTCACCCACCACGGCCACGTAACGACCTCGACCCTCGGAATCCTCATCGATCACCGAGGTCGTGAACGAATTCATCAGCCCTGCCCGCTCGTGCTTTCCCCACGCCTCGCCGTCCTGTCCCCACAGGTACCTCCTCTGCGCTGAGAATCCGTCCGCGGCCCGGACCCGGACACCGTGCTGTTTCGCGGCCTCGATCACCCGGCGCGGGCCGTCGTGCCGTGCGCCCTCACGCAGTGCGTTGTCGAGCTGCGGCGGCATCTCCGCGCCGCCTGCCAGGTAGTCGTCCACCCACTGCTGGATGGGGCCGACCCGCAGCAGTTCCAGGTAGATCGTGCGCAGGCCCTTGCTCTTCAGCTCGGCCATGTTGTCGGCGAGGAAGTAGTAGGCGTGGGTCTCCGCGTGGTTCTCACCGATCACCAGGCCGTCGGATCCATCCGCGATGACCTGGCGGAACACCTCTGCGGGCACGGCCCTGGAATTCGCGGGCACCGGGTCCGCGGGCTCGGGCCGCAGGGCGGCCGACTCCGCAGCGTGCGCCGCGTTGCGCCCGAGGGCGACCCGATCCTCGTCCTCCCGGTTCCAGTACCCCGCGGTGGGCGGGTACGCCTCGCCGTACTTGGTCAGATTCCTCGCGTCGTCGAGGCCGCCACGGACCAGATCCGTCGCACGCTTGACGAGCTCGCCGGCCAGTTTCGGATAGGTCAGGCGAAGTTCCCGGGCGTGATACCGCACCAGCACCGTTCGGGTGTCGTGGTGGAAGCGGAGCTGCGAGTCCTCGTCGAAGCGCTGGTTGTCCTGCCGCGCCGCGGCGAGCACGGCACGCCACGCGTCGGCGGTCTCCGGGCCGGAAGACTTCCGCCCGGTTCCGCAGCAGAACAGCTGGAACCACGGTGACTGCTGCTCCGGCGGTTGTGGGAAGCCGATCTCCAGCGAATGCTGCGGGACCGACGGTCCCGCCTGGGCCACCGGGGCCGGGCCGCCGAGCTCGGACAGCTCCACGCCCTCCTCCGCCGCCCGCGCCACCACGGCGTTGCCCACCGTGCGTTGCAGGGCCAGCAGTCGTCGCTGCTCCGGTGAGCCGGAGAGCACGCGCCGCACCGGGGACCGCCCGGACCGCCGCGCGGGCTCGGCCGGCACCGCCTCCACGTCGCGCACGGCACGCCTCCTGCTCCCGGCAACCCGAGTGCCCAGCGTCGCCGGTGCGGGCCTGGGGCCGGAAGGGCTCCGAGCCCCCAGGCGGGGGCAGCGCCCTTGCGCGAACGGGCAGCGGGAGGCACCGGCACCCCGGTCCCTCCCGCGCAGCCCGTTCCCGCCCAGGCGTCACGCGACTCCGGTGGCCTCCACCGACGCCGGGTCGCTGTCGAGCAGGAGCTGGCGGCAGCGGTCGAACTCGTCGGTCTCGCCGATCGCGCCCGCGGCCTTGGCCAGCACGGCGACGGCGCGCAGCACGCCCTGGTTGGGGCGGTGCCGCCACGGCACCGGGCCGAAGCCCTTCCACCCGGAGCGGCGCAGCGCGTCCAGGCCCCGGTGGTAGCCGGTGCGGGCGTAGGCGTAGGCGGCGATCGTCTCGCCGTTCTCCAGCGCGGCCTCGCCGAGCTGCGCCCACGCGGCGCTGAAGGTGGGGTGCTCGGCGGCCACCAGGGCCGGGTCGGTGCCCGCGTCCAGCGCGGCCTGCGCGGGCTCGTTCTCGGGCAGCAGCGTTTCCGGTGGCTCCAGCAGGTTCGTCATGGCGCCATCTTGTCACCGGACGCACGAACGCCACCCCGGCGGCCGGGGTGGCGTTCGACGAGCGGTGCGGCGGTCAGCCGGCCAGCATGCGGCCCGCGGACTTGAGCGTTTCGCAGCCGTGCGCGACGCGCGCGGCCATCGCCTGCTCGGCGGCCTTCAGGTAGCTGCGCGGGTCGTAGACCTTCTTGTTCCCGACCTCGCCGTCGATCTTCAGCACGCCGTCGTAGTTCTTCAGCATGTGGTCGGCGATGGGCCGGGTGAACGCGTACTGGGTGTCGGTGTCGATGTTCATCTTCACCACGCCGTAGGACACCGCTTCGTGGATCTCCTCCAGCAGCGAACCGGAACCGCCGTGGAAGACCAGGTCGAACGGCTTCGAACCGGCGGGCAGGCCCAGCTTCTCGGAGGCGACCTCCTGGCCCTGCTTGAGGATCTCCGGGCGCAGCTTCACGTTGCCCGGCTTGTAGACGCCGTGCACGTTGCCGAACGTCGCGGCCAGCAGGTAGCGGCCCTTCTCACCGGCGCCGAGCGCCTCCACGGTGTGCTCGTAGTCGCCCGCGGCGGTGTAGAGCTTCTCGTTGATGTCGTTGGCGACGCCGTCCTCCTCGCCGCCGACGACGCCGACCTCCAGCTCCAGGATGATCTTCGCCTTGGCGGCGAGGTCCAGCAGCTCGGAGGCGATCTGCAGGTTCTCGTGCAGCTCGATGGCCGACCCGTCCCACATGTGCGACTGGAACAGCGGGTTCTCGCCGCGGTCCACCCGCTCCTGGCTGATCTGGATCAGCGGGCGGACGTAGCCGTCCAGCTTGTCCTTCGGGCAGTGGTCGGTGTGCAGCGCGATGTTCACCGGGTACTTCGCGGCCACGACGTGCGCGTACTCGGCGAGCGCGGTGGCGCCGGTGACCATGTCCTTGACCTTCGTGCCGGAGGCGAACTCGGCGCCACCGGTCGAGACCTGGATGATGCCGTCGCTTTCGGCCTCGGCGAAGCCGCGCAGCGCCGCGTTGAGCGTCTCCGACGAGGTCACGTTGATGGCCGGGTAGGCGAATTCACCTGACTTCGCCCGGTCCAGCATCTCCGTGTAGACCTCGGGGGTCGCGATGGGCATCGGTCGTCCTCCTCGGGGGATGGAGTCGTTCTTGGCAGCGGGGAGCCGCGCCGAATCCTACGAGGGCGCGCGGGGTCCGCGCGGGCCCGTGTCGATCAGCGCTACCCGTTCGCGTCATAGGGAAGACCACTGGATCGGTGCGGATCTGCACCCCTGTCGGAATCCTCACACCTTCGGGGGTGCGGGGTCGCCTGAACAGGCCAGTGGATCAGGAAACCCAGGAACCGGTGATCGCGTGCCACTCCCGGATCGCGGTCGACGCGAGCACCCCCTCCCGGAGGTACGGGTCGGCGTCGAGCAGGCGCTGCACCGCCGCCTCGTCCTCGGCCTCGTACACCAGCTGCGCTCCGGCGCCGTCCGCGTACGGGCCGCCCGCGAGCAGCACGCCCTGCTCGGCCAACGACTTCGCGTACACCCGGTGGTCCGGACGCACCGCGAGCCGCCGTTCCTCGTCATCGCCGTAGACCATTTCGACCACGAACTTCGCCATTTCGGACCTCCCTGATCACGAACCTCGGGCGGACGCTACCCGGCCGAGGGACAGCCGCCCGGTGAGCCGGTACTTTCAGATCATGTTCGGGGATTCCTCATCGGGGGTCGAGCGCAGCGTCGAGCAGACGCTGGGCCACCTCCGCGCCATCGACACCGCATCCACTCCCACCGACCAGCCGCTCACCCTCGAAGACCTCTACCGCCAGCAGCGGATGCGCATGGTCCGGCTGGCGATCCTGCTGGTCGACGAACCGGCGACCGCGGAGGACGTGGTGCAGGAGGCGTTCACCGGGCTCTACCGCAACTGGTCCGGGCTGCGGGACGCGAAGGCGGCGATCGGCTACCTGCGCACCGCGGTGGTCAACGGCAGCCGTTCGGTGCTGCGCCGCCGGAAGACGGCCCGCGAGTACCAGCCGCCGCACCAGGCCGACGCGCGCTCCGCGGAGTCGCTGGCGATGCTCACGGCCGAGCACCAGGCGGTGGTGGCCGCGCTGGGCGAGCTGCCGCCGCGGCAGCGCGAGGTGCTGGTGCTGCGCTACTACGGCAACCTCACCGAGGCGGAGATCTCGGAGGCGACCGGGGTGTCCAAGGGCACCGTGAAGTCCACCGCCAGCCGCGGCCTGGAAGCGCTGCAGAAGGTCATGCGCTCGCACTGACCGCCGTCCGCCCACGTCAGCGGTCGCCCGCCGTCGTGCGACCGCTGATCAGGTGAGCCGGGTGCGGAGCGCGAGCAGCGGACACCACCGCGCCGCGCTTCCCGCACCGCCACCGCGACCGGCGCGGAGCCCGCCTCCGGCTGATCGAGATCACCCGATCCACACCGGCCTTTCACCCGGACGCCGCCGCGACCGGGCGACCCCGCGCCGCTCCGGATGAAGACCACACCGGAATGGTGTAGACCACCGGAGTGCCGGTGCCGGAGGATGGACGCCGGACGTCGACCGCACACCCGAGCGCCGCCCGCCGCGCGGCGCCGCCCGCACCCGCGGATCGCGGGACGAGGGCCGAACGAAAGTGGGGACCCCCCGTGAGCAGCGCGCACGACACCGGCGCAGGCACCCTCACCGCGAGCCGCATCGTCACCCCGGAAGGCGTGCTGGAGGACGGCTGGATCCGCCTGTCCGGTGGCACCATCGCCGAACTCGGCACCGGCCCGGCCCCCGCGGGCGCCACGGACCTCGGCGACGGCTGGCTGGTGCCCGGCTTCGTCGACATCCACTGCCACGGCGGAGGCGGCGGCGCCTTCACCGGCCGCGACGCCGAGCAGGCGCGGGCAGCGCTCGCCGCGCACCGCTCGCACGGCACCACCACCATGCTCGCCAGCCTCGTCACCGCACCCGTCCCCGACCTGGCGGACCAGGTCAGCGCGCTGCACGACCTCGTCGTGGACGGCCTGGTCGACGGCATCCACCTCGAAGGCCCCTTCCTGTCCGAGGCGCGGTGCGGAGCCCACGACCCGGCGCTGCTGCGGGCGCCGGACCAGCGCTCCGTCCGGACGCTGCTCGACGCGGGGCGGGGCTCGATCCGGATGGTCACGCTCGCCCCCGAGCTCGACGGCGCGGTGGACGCGGTGCGCACCCTCGCCGAGCACGGCGTCATCGCCGCCGTCGGCCACACCGACGCCGTCCGCGAGCAGGTGCTGCCCGCCGTCGACGCGGGCGCCACCGTCGCCACCCACCTGTTCAACGGGATGCGCCCGCTGCACCACCGCGAACCCGGCCCGGTCGGCACCCTGCTCGACGACGAGCGCGTCACCGTCGAGCTCATCTGCGACCTCGTGCACCTGCACCCCGCCGTGGTGGCGTTCGCCGCGCGGCACGCCGGCACCGGGCGGACCGTGCTGATCACCGACGCGATCAGCGCCACCGGGGCCGGGGACGGCACCTACGAGCTGGGGAAGCTGCCGGTCACCGTGGTGGACGGGGAGCCGCGGCTCGCGGACGGATCGCTGGCGGGCAGCACGCTCACCATGGACGTCGCGTTCCGCAACCTCGTCGAGGGCGCCGGGCTGCCGGTGACCGACGCCGTGCACGCCGCGTCGACCCGGCCCGCCGAGCTGCTCGGCGCCGCCGACCGGGTCGGCTCGCTGCGCCCCGGCCTCGCCGCCGACCTGGTGCTGCTGGACGACGACCTCCGCCTCCGGCGCGTCATGAAGTCCGGGATCTGGCTGGACTGACCGCGCCAGCCGCGCCCGCCTCGCCACGCGTCCGCGATGTCCGGCCGCACCCCTCGCGGTGGTTAGGCTGACCGGTATGGATAGCTCGCGGGACACCCCGGAAAGCCTGTTGTCCGCGGCGCTGCGCGCGCAGGCGGTGGGCGGGCAGCCCGGGAACGCCGCCCCGACTCCGCCGCCGATGCCGATGGCGCCGCCGCCGGCCCCCGCGCGGCGCAGGCTGCCGGTGGGCCAGGTGCTGCTGTTCGCGATGCTGCTGGGCATCGTGGCCGGCGGCGTCGTCGGCGTGCTCACCCTCGGCTGAGCGGCCCGCGCCCGCGCCACCTGCGATACCGGACGAATGGGACGTTCGGCGCGGAGCACGCGGGGTCGGATCCGGCGGGCTCCCGGCGTGGCGGCTTGCGCCGAGCCCGGTGGCCGAGGTCGGGCTGGCCGTTCGCGCTCAGCGGGCACCGGTACCGTTGGCGAGCGTGACGACCGAACTCCCCGCGATGCTCAACGCCGCCGGAACGTCCACGCTCGCCCTGCTGCCCTCCTGGCTGGATCCGGAGACCATCGTCAGCTCGCTCGGCCCGTTCGCGCTGATCGGCGTCTGCCTGATCATCTTCGCGGAGTGCGGCCTGCTGATCGGGTTCTTCCTCCCCGGTGACTCGCTGCTGTTCGTGACCGGCCTGTTCGTGGCGACCGGGGCGATCTCCACGCCGCTCTGGCTGACCTGCCTGCTGCTGGCCGCGTGCGCGTTCATCGGCAACGTGACCGGGTACTGGATCGGCCGCAAGGTCGGGCCGACCCTGTTCAACAAGCCCGACTCCAAGCTGTTCAAGGCAGAGCACGTGGACAAGACCCACGAGTTCTTCGAGCGCTACGGTGCGCGGGCGATCATCCTGGCGCGCTTCGTGCCGATCGTGCGCACGTTCATCACCGCCGTCGCAGGCGTCGGGCAGATGGACCAGCGGAAGTTCTTCGCCTACTCGGCCGTGGGCGCGGTGCTGTGGGCCGCGGGCATGACCGTGCTCGGCTTCTTCCTCGGGAACATCCCGATCATCAAGGAGAACCTCGAGGCGATGGCGATCCTGATCGTCTTCATCTCGATCGTGCCGATCATCATCGAGTACGTGCGCGGCCGCCGGGCGAAGGCCAAGGACGCCGCCTGACCCACCGACCACCCGAAAGCCCGGCCGCCTCCCGGCCGGGCTTTTTCACGTCCTCACCAGGCGCGGGACGGGTCCGCGTGCTGCGCGATCCACGCGTGCATCGCGATCCCCGCGGCCACCCCGGCGTTGATGGACCGGGTGGAGCCGAATTGGGCGATGGACACCACCAGGTCCGCGGTGCCCCGCGAATCGGCGCCGAGACCGGGGCCTTCCTGGCCGAACAGCAGCACGCAGCGCTCCGGCAGCGCGGTCCGCTCGATGGGCGTCGCGCCGGGGATGTTGTCCACCGCGACGATCGCGAGCCCCTGCTCGGCGGCGAACTCGCGCAGCGACACCAGGTCCGGGTGGTGGTGCACGTGCTGGTACCGGTCGGTGACCATGGCGCCGCGCCGGTTCCAGCGGCGGCGGCCCACGATGTGCACGGCCCGGGCGGCGAACGCGTTCGCGGTGCGCACCACGGTGCCGATGTTGTGGTCGTGCTGGAAGTTCTCGATGGCGATGTGGAAGTCGTGCCGCCGGGTGTCGAGGTCCGCGACGACGGCGTCGCGGCGCCAGTAGCGGTAGTGGTCGACGACGTTGCGGCGGTCGCCGTTCGCGAGCAGCTCCGGGTCGTAGCGGTCGTCGTCCGGCCAGGGGCCGGGCCAGGGGCCGACGCCGACCTCGGGGCCCCACTCGGTCGGGCCCGGTTCTGCGGCGGTCGGCTCTGCGGCGACCGGCTCTGCGGCCACCGGCTTCCCCGCCACCGGCTCCCCGATCACCGGATCTCCGCTCGACCGCTCCCCGGCCACCGGTTCCCCGGTGCGGCCGGGCGCGTCCACGTCCTGGTTCATCGCCCGGACAACTCCTCCCACGGCACGGCGCCGTGCAGGTCGACCAGCAGGTCCAGCATCGGCAGCACCGACTCCGGCGTCGCCGCCCCGGGCCGGAACGCCACCAGGTGCTCCGGCCCGAACTCCAGCACCACGCCCGCGGTGCGCTCGTCACCGAGCAGCGAGCGGGCCGCGGCCGCGGGCAGCGCGCGCCGGGCGAAGTCGGCGTCCGTCGAGGTCAGCAGGTAGGCGCGGTCGAACTCCGCGTCGCCCAGCTCGACCCGCAGGTCCTGGCCGAGCGCGCCGAACACGCCGGACCGGGCCAGCCGCAGTTCCGGACCGGGCACCGGCCGGGGCAGCGCCACCGCCACCCCGAAGGTGAACACCCGCTGCCCGACGCCCGGCGGCCGCCGCAGCTGCACGGCCTCGAAGGGGAGGCCGCGGTGCTGCCCGGCCAGGTGGAAGTGGTCCTGCAGGCCGCGGGAGCTCGCGAACTCGCGCAGCGCCCGCACCCGCTGCCACAGGTCGTCCGCGGGCACCTGCCGCCAGCCCGCACCGGACCGCAGCAGCCGCTGGTAGTTCCGGACGGAGCGCTTGCGGCCGAGCACGGCCACCGCGACACCGCCCGCCAGGATCAGGACGATCAGCAGGAACGCGAGCGGGACGACGGCACCCACGGGATCAGCTCAACCCGAGGTCGGAGAGGTCCAGCAGCGAGCGGTAGGTCAGCCCGGCGGCCTCGATGGCCTCCTGGGCGCCGGTGCCGCGGTCCACCACGGTCACCACGCCGACGATGTCGGCGTTCTCCTCGCGCAGCGCTTCCACGGCGGTGAGCACGCTGCCGCCGGTGGTGGACGTGTCCTCGACGGCGAGGACCTTGCGGCCCGCCACGTCGGGGCCTTCGATGCGGCGCTGCATCCCGTGCGCCTTGGCGTTCTTGCGCACCACGAACGAGTCGAGCGGGCGGCCGGACGCGTGCATCATGGCGGTCGCGACCGGGTCGGCGCCCAGGGTCAGCCCGCCGACGGCGGTGTGCTCCCAGTCCGCGGTGAGCTGCCGCAGCAGGGTGCCGATGAGGGGGGCGGCGGCGTGGTGCAACGTCGCCCGGCGCAGGTCGACGTAGTAGTCGGCCTCCTTGCCGGAGGACAGCGTCACCTTGCCGTGCACGACGGCGATCTCGGTGACGAGTCGGGCGAGTTCGGCGCGTTGTTGCTGGTCGACCTGAGTCACGAGCCCCGATCCTACTGGCGCCGCGCCGCGCCGGATCAGGTGCGGCCGGGAACGGTGCGGCGGACCACGGCGCGCTGCACCCGGTGCGGGATGAGCCGGCCGACGGTGACCAGCGCCTTGTACTGCGGGCCGGGGATGGACACCGACCGGCCGCGGCGCAGGTCGGCGAGCCCTTCGTGCACCACGTCGTCGGCGCGCAGCCAGAACGCCTTCGGCAGCCGGTCCATGCTCAGCCCGGCGCGCTGGTGGAACTCGGTGCGGGTGAACCCGGGGCACAGCGCCATGACCCGCACCCCGCTACCGGTCAGCGCGGAGGCGAGGCCTTCGGAGAACGTCGTCACCCACGACTTGGTGGCCGCGTAGGTCGAGCCCGCCACCGAGAAGAACCCGGCCACGCTGGACAGGTTGATCACGTCGCCGCCACCGCGGGCGCGCATCCCGGGCACGGCCGCGTGGGTCAGCCGCAGCACCGCGGCCACGTTGAGGTCCAGCTGCTTGCGCAGCGTCGCGGGCTCGGTGTCCCAGAAGGCGCCGCCGGTGCCGAAACCGGCGTTGTTGACCAGCAGGTCCACCGGTCGCCGCTCGTCCGCGACGCGCCGCTCCACCTGGGCGAGCTGCGCGTCGTCGGCGAGGTCGGCGACGAGCACTTCGACGGTCACCCCGTGCCGGTCGCGCAGCGCCGCGGCGAGCTCTTCGAGCCGCGCGCCGTCGCGGGCGACGAGCACCAGGTCGTGCCCCTCGGCGGCCAGCCTGCGGGCGAAGGCGTTGCCGATTCCGGAGGTGGGGCCGGTGACGAGTGCGGTAGGCATGCTGCGCACCGTATCGCCTCGCCGGCCCGCACCGGTCAGGACTGGTTCTCGGAGTGCTCGGCCCGGTCCACCCGGACCGTGGCGTTGGTGTCCGCCGGGGAGCTCGCCCCGGTGGCGCCCTTGAGCTGCCGCGTCGTTTCCTCGGCGGCGGGTTCGGGCTCGTTCGGGTCGGTCTCGAACGGGTCGATGATGTCGGCGAGTTCGCCGAGGGCGCGCAGCAGGCGTTCGAGGCGGGCCGGGTCGGCGCTGTCGGGTTCGATCGCGGCGAGCACCCAGTCCTGCTCGAGCCACACGACGGTGACGTCGGCGCCGACCTCTTCGGCCGCTTCGACGAGCGACGGGGTGACGAGCGGGCGGGCCGCGGCGACCTCGGTGACGAAGGCGTAGCGGGACCCGACGGGGCCGAGCAGGTCGAGCCCGGAGTCCTGCGGCACCGGCACGTCCGGCTGCCACAGCTCCAGGGTGGTGCCGATGCTGCGGCGGCAGCGGACCCCGGCGAGCACGGTGGCGACCTTGCCGTTGGTGGTGAGGTCGAGGACGTAGACCTGGCGTCGCCCGTCGGCGGTGAACGTGGAGCCCGCGACGACGTCGGTGGCGGTGCCACCGGCGTGCTGCGCGAGGGCGCCGCGCTCCCAGCGCGTTGGCAGCACCTGGTCGACTTCGGCGAACTGCCAGCCGCGCAGCGCCGCCCAGCGACGTCGCTCCCGGTTGTTCGGGGCGCGTCGTGCGCGGTCGGCGATCAGCAGCGCGATGCCCGCGGCGATCGCGAGGACGGCGACGAGGAACCAGACCCAGGCAGGGATACCCACACCGCGCAGGGTAGTCCCGTCCGCATCGTCCGCGAAGATCGCCGGGGTCCCGGCCCCGGAATTGCGCCATCCGTGCGAGCTGCGCTGCACGGATGGTCCGCGGCGGTGCGCGCTCCGGAGGCGGCCGGCTCCGGCGTCGTCCGTTTCGCCCGGCCCGGTCGGCGATGGGGTGATCACCCGGTCGTCCGGGGGTGGACATGAAGAAGGACGGGTGCGATGTCCGCATCCCGTCCTCGTCTACTTCATGCATCGGCTCACGTGATCGGCTTCTGGAGCGGCCGATCGGGTGAACGCCGAATCAGGTCTCGCCGCGGCGCATCGCGTGCACCTCGGACCAGTCGGGTGCCGCGCCCGGCAGCGGGGTCCGGTCTCCGGCGTCCCGATCTCCTATTCCCCGGCCTTCGGCGCCCCGGCCTTCGGCACGGAGCCCTTCGACGACGGCGGCCAGGTAGCGGGCCCGCAGCTCGGCGCGACGCGGTTCGGCGACGGGCAGCGCCGGGTTGAGGTGCTTGAACAGCAGCACCACGTCGGCGGCGGTGAAGTCGGGGCGCAGTTCGCCCGCCTCGTGCGCGGCCCGCACCACCTCGTCCACGGAGGCGGCCATGTCGCGGCGCGCGGCGAGGTAGTCGGCGGTGTGCTCGACGCCGGGTTCGTCCGGTGGCAGCACGGTGCCGACGCCGCTGCCTTCGGCGAGGCAGCGGCGCAGGAAAGCGGTGAACGCCCGCCACGGGTCGGGTTCCTCCGCACGGGCCGCGGCGGCTTCGTCGACGATCCGGCGCAGGCAGCTGATCCGCACCTGTTCGGCGAGGTCGGTCTTGCTGGGCCAGCGGCGGTAGATGCTGGCGACGCCGACTCCGGCCCGGTGCGCGACCTCCGCGATGGGGGCGTCGAAGCCCTGCTCGGCGAACACGTCCCGCGCTGCGGCGATGACGCGCTCGGCGTAGCCGGCGGAGCGCTGCGCTGTGGTCATGACCACAGGCTACGCGGGAGCGGAATGTTCCGGTCCGGTCCCGGGTTGCTGCGGAGCGGAATCATCCGTTCCGCACGAGGAGAGCCATGACCACCCCGGAGCTCGCACTCGACCGCCCGCTGCGCGCCGGTCTCGCCCGGCCGGTGCTGACCCGGCGCGGCGCCTTCTGGTTCGCCGGCGCGCTGCTGGCCCTGTTCCTGATGGCCTCGACCGCGCCGTCCCCGATGTACGCGATCTACCAGCAGCGCTGGGGGTTCTCCGCGACGGTGCTGACCGAGGTGTTCAGCGCCTACATGGTCGGCATCCTCGCCGCGCTGCTGCTGGTGGGAGCGCTGTCCGACCGGGTGGGGCGGCGGCCGGTGCTGCTGGCCGCGCTCGGCCTGGAGATCGTCGCGGTGCTGGTGCTGGCGTTCGCACCGGACGTGGGCTGGTTGTTCGCCGGGCGCGCGCTGCAGGGCATCGCGACGGGGGCGGCGACGGGGGCGATCAGCGGTTCGCTGCTGGACTTCCAGCCGCCCGGCACCAGCCGCGGCGCCACGGTGAACGGGGTCTCCGCCGGGGCCGGGATGGCGCTGGGGTCGGGCCTGTCCGGGGCGCTGGTGCAGTTCGCGCCCGCGCCGACGGTGCTCGCCTACCTGCTGCTGGTGGGCGGGTTCGCAGTGGCGGTGCCGCTGGTGTGGCTGATGCCGGAGCCGGTGCGCGGCAGGCGGCTCGCGCTGCGCGTGGCGCTGCGACCGCAGCGGCCCGGGGTGCCCGCGGGGCGCGGGCGGGCGTTCGCGCTGCTGGCGACGACGATGCTCGCGGCGTGGACGGTCGGCGGCATGTTCATGTCGCTGGGGCCGTCGGTGGCGAAGAGCCTGGTGAGCGGTTCGCCGTACCTGGTGGGCGGGCTATCGGTGGTCGCGGTGGCCGGGGTCGGCGCGGTGTCCCAGCTGCTGCTGTCCGGATGGCTGGGCCAGCGGGCGGTCCGGGTCGCGGCGCCGGTGCTGATCGTCGGGCTGGCCGTGGTGGCCGGGTCGGTGCCCGCGGGCAGCGCCGTCGGGTTCTTCGCCGGGTCGGCGGTGGTCGGCGCCGGCTGGGGGATGATGTTCATGGGCGGGTTCCGGCTGCTCACCGGGCTGGCCGATCCGGAGAACCGGGCGGCGACCTCGTCGATGATCTACATCGTGGCGTACCTGTCGGCGACGGTGCCGAGCATGCTGCTGGGCATCCTCACCACTTATGCGGGCCTGGCCACGACGACCGTGGTCTTCGCCGCCGTGGCCGCCCTCTTCGCCGCCCTGGCCTGGCTCAGCACCTACGCCCGCCACTGACCGGCGAACTCTTGACGGAGTCTTTCCACTCGGGTGGCGGAGTGCTCGGATGGCGGAACCCCAGCGGTTCCCCCGCTGCGGGATCGTTCTCACCGGTGGCTCGGCCACAGGCGACAACGCCGTCCTCGCGGGGGAACCGCTGAGAACCTGCGAGTGGTCGGGCCGCGCAGGTGGTCGGCGGTTCAGCGGCGTCGCCGCTGACCGGAAACCGACAAGACCCGCAGCACCGGATCAGAGGCAGGCAGTGCGGTTCCGCCGAGCACCCCCGGGCCGAGCCGAGCAGGCGATCACTCGACCCGGACCGTGAGGGCCGAGTTGTCGTCGGCCACGTCCACGCGGACCTTGTCCCCGTCCCGCACCTCGCCCGCCAGCAGCTGCTTCGCGAGCTGGTCGCCGATCGCGGACTGCACGAGCCGTCGCAGCGGCCGCGCCCCGAAGATCGGGTCGAACCCGTTGAGCGCCAGCCAGTCCCGCGCGGCGGGCAGCACGTCCAGGGTCAGCCGCCGCTGGGAGAGCCGCTCCGCGAGCCGCTGGACCTGGATGTCCACGATGGACGTCAGCTCCTCGGTGGACAGCGAGTGGAACACCACCATGTCGTCGAGCCGGTTGAGGAATTCCGGCTTGAACTGCTGGCGCACCACGGCGAGCACCGCTTCGTCGCGCTGCTGCTCGGTGAGGTTCGGATCGGCGATGGCCTGCGAACCGAGGTTCGAGGTGAGCACCAGGATGGTGTTCCGGAAGTCCACCGTGCGCCCTTGGCCGTCGGTGAGCCGACCGTCGTCGAGCGCCTGCAGCAGCACGTCGAACACGTCCGGGTGCGCCTTCTCGACCTCGTCGAGCAGCACCACCGAGTACGGCCTGCGCCGCACCGATTCGGTGAGCTGGCCGCCCTGGTCGTAGCCGACGTAGCCGGGTGGTGCGCCGACGAGGCGGGCCACCGAGTGCTTCTCGGAGTACTCGCTCATGTCGATGCGGATCATCGCCCGCTCGTCGTCGAACAGGAACCCGGCGAGCGCCTTCGCCAGTTCGGTCTTGCCGACGCCGGTGGGCCCGAGGAACAGGAACGAGCCGGTGGGCCGGTCGGGGTCGGCGACGCCGGCGCGGGCGCGGCGCACCGCGTCGGACACGGCGCGCACGGCTTCGCTCTGGCCGACCACGCGGGTCTCCAGCTCGTCCTCCATGCGCAGCAGCTTCGCGGTCTCGCCTTCGAGCAGCCGCCCGGCCGGGATGCCGGTCCAGGAGCTGACCACGTCGGCGACGTCGTCGGGCGTGACCTCCTCCTGCAGCATGGCCTTGCGCTCGCTCTGCGCTTCGGTGGCGGTGCCGAGCTCCTTCTCCAGGGCGGGGATGCGGCCGTAGCGCAGTTCGGCGGCCTTGCCGAGGTCGCCGTCGCGTTCGGCGCGGTCGGATTCGCCGCGGAGCTGCTCGAGCTGCGTCTTGAGGTCGCGGACCTTGTCGATGGACTCCTTCTCGCCCTGCCAGCGCGCGGTGAGCTCGGAGAGCCGTTCGCGCCGGTCGGCGAGCTCGCCGCGCAGGGTGGCGAGCCGGTCGACGGAGGCGGCGTCGGATTCCTTGGCGAGCGCCATCTCCTCGATCTCCAGGCGGCGCACGGCGCGTTCCACCTCGTCGATCTCCACCGGCCGCGAGTCGATCTCCATGCGGAGCCGGGACGCGGCCTCGTCGACGAGGTCGATGGCCTTGTCCGGCAGGAACCGCGCGGTGATGTAGCGGTCGGAGAGCGTGGCGGCGGCGACGAGCGCGCCGTCGGTGATCCGCACGCCGTGGTGCACCTCGTAGCGCTCCTTGAGGCCGCGCAGGATCGCGACGGCGTCCTGCGGGCTCGGTTCGCCGACCATGACCTGCTGGAAGCGGCGTTCCAGCGCGGCGTCGGTCTCGATGTGCTCGCGGTACTCGTCGAGAGTGGTGGCGCCGACCATGCGGAGTTCGCCGCGGGCCAGCATCGGCTTGATCATGTTGCCGGCGTCCATCGCGCCTTCGCCGGTGGCACCGGCGCCGACGATGGTGTGCAGCTCGTCGATGAACGTGACGACTTCGCCCGCCGAGTCGGTGATCTCCTTGAGCACGGCCTTGAGCCGCTCCTCGAACTCGCCGCGGTACTTGGCCCCGGCGATCATGGAGCCGAGGTCGAGGGCGACGACGCGCTTGCCGCGCAGCGATTCGGGCACGTCACCGGCGACGATGCGCTGGGCGAGGCCTTCGACGATGGCGGTCTTGCCGACGCCGGGTTCGCCGATGAGCACGGGGTTGTTCTTGGTGCGCCGGGACAGCACCTGCACGACGCGCCGGATCTCCGAGTCGCGGCCGATGACCGGGTCGAGCTCGCCGTTCCGGGCGCGCGTGGTGAGGTCCTGGCCGTACTTCTCCAGGGCCTGGAAGGTGCTCTCCGGGTCGGGGCTGGAGACGCGCGCCGAGCCGCGGACCTTCGCGAAGGCGTCGCGCAGCGCCTCGGGGGTGGCGCCGTGCCTGCGGAGCAGGTCGGCGACCTGGCCGCCTTCGGCCGCGAGACCGACCAGCAGGTGCTCGGTGGAGACGTAGTCGTCGCCCATCTCGGTCGCCAGGTGCTGGGCGTGGGTGACGGCCTTGAGCGCGTCGCGGGACAGCTGCGGCGCGGACACGGTCGAGCCGGAGGCCGCGGGCAGCGCGTTGAGCAGCGCTTCGACGTCACGGCGCACGTCCGCCACGTCGGCGTCGACCGCGGTCAGCAGCGGCGCCGCGATGCCGTCCCCCTGCGCGAGCAGCGCGCCGAGCAGCCGGGCGGGGCCGACGTCGGGGTTGCCCGCCACCGTGGCGGCCTGGGCCGCCGAGGAGATCGCCTGTTGGGTTTTGGTCGTCGGGTTGAAAGCGTCCATTCCTCCACCTCGCCGGGGCGTCGCGCACGAGCTCCCATGCTCGCGCCGGACGCCCGCCGTGCAACACCGGCGGAGGTCCGGAACGGCAGCAACGGCACCTCCGCATGAAAGTTGAGTCCGTTGCGCTCAAGCCTACACCCGCTGCGGCTCGCGGGGCACCTCTACGGCTGTACGCGCAATTTCACTCACCCATTTGACGGGTTTCCGGTCACAACGAGTCACAAAACGGGTGCGATTTTACGGACTGATCACCCAAAAGTATTGAGTCACCAATGTCGCCTTGGTCCACTTCCCGCCATGCCCGACACATCCGGCCCGCTCCCGGCGAGCCCACCCCCGCACATCGAGGTGCTCGCCGCCGGAGACGGCGCGCTCTCCGATGTCGAGAACACCATCAACACCGTCTTCGAACCGATCTCCACCGGGTTCTCGAACCTCGTGTTCGGCGAACTCACGCTGTTCGGCGTCACGTTCCCCTGGATCGTGGCCTGGCTGGTCATCGCCGCCGCCGTGTTCACCGCCGCGTTCGGCTTCATCCAGTTCCGCTCGCTCGGCCTGTCGCTGGCCCTGGTCCGCGGGAAGTACTCCCGCCCGGACGACCCCGGCGAGATCACCCACTTCCAAGCGCTGTCCTCCGCGGTCTCCGCGACGGTCGGGCTCGGCAACATCGCCGGGGTCGGGGTCGCCGTCACCGTCGGCGGCCCCGGCGCGACCTTCTGGATGATCGTGTGCGGTCTGCTGGGCATGTGCACCAAGTTCGTCGAATGCACCCTCGGCGTGAAGTACCGCGACATCCACGAGGACGGCACCGTCTCCGGCGGCCCCATGCAGTACCTGCGCAAGGGCATCGCCGAACGGTTCCCCGGCGGCTTCGGCGTCCGGCTCGGCAAGGTGCTGGCCGTACTCGCCGCGATCATGATCCTGTTCTTCGGCATCGCCGGGGGCAACATGTTCCAGGCGAACCAGACCTTCGCCCAGCTGCGCAACGTCACCGGCGGCGAGCAGGGCTGGCTGGGCGGGGACGGCGCCGCGCTCGTCTTCGGGCTGGTGCTGGCCGGGCTGGTCGGCGCCGTCATCATCGGCGGCATCAAGTCCATCGGTGCCGTCACCAGCAAGCTGGTGCCGACGATGGCGATCATCTACGTGGTGGCCTGCCTGATCGTGATCGGCGTGAACATCACCGCGGTGCCCGCCGCCGTCGGCGAGATCGTGCGCGGCGCGTTCACCCCGGCCGCCGGGTTCGGCGGGGCGATCGGCGTGCTGATCATCGGATTCCAGCGGGCCGCGTTCTCCAACGAGGCAGGCCTCGGCTCGGCGCCGATCGCGCACTCCGCGGTCAAGACCCGGCACCCGGTCACCGAGGGCTTCGTCGCGCTGCTCGAACCCTTCGTGGACACCGTGATCATCTGCACCATGACGGCGCTGACCATCGTCATCGCCCGCACCGAGTTCTGGCTCGACGCGCAGCAGCAGGTGCTCGGCGGCGGGGAGACCCCGGACGGGGTCACCGTCACCTCCGAGGCGTTCGCGACCGTGCTGCCGTGGTTCCCCTACGTGCTGACGCTCGCGGTGGCCCTGTTCGCCATCTCCACGATCATCACCTGGGGCTACTACGGGCAGCGGGCGTGGCTGTTCCTGTTCGGCAAGTCCAAGGCGAAGGAGACGGCCTACAACGTGCTGTTCTGCGCGTGCACCGTGATCGGATCGGTGCTGACGCTGACCAGCGTGCTCGACTTCGCGGACGCGGTGCTGTTCGCGCTCGCCCTGTTCAACATCATCGGGCTGTACCTGCTGCTGCCGGTGGTCAAGCGCGAGCTCCGGAGCTTCCGCGAGAAGCTGCGCACCGGGGAGGTGGCTCCGGTCGAGCCGCCGGAGAAGGTGGGCTGACCGCCCCCGGACGTGCGAGAGGGGCGCTCGCCCCCGGCGAACGCCCCTGCTCACGTGTTCCACCCGCCCCCGTGCGGGCGGAACCTCTCCGCGCGGCCGCTCCGGCCCGGCCCCGTCCGGGACCCGGAGCGCCGCGAGGTCTCCGGCTCAGTCCTGCCGCACCGCCTGCACGTCGATGTCCACCCGCAGGGTGGTGCCGATCGCGGCGATGCCGGTGCGCAGCGCCTGGTTGAAGGTGATCGCGAAGTCCTCGCGCCGCAGCTCCGCGGTGGCCGACGCGGACGCCCGCGAGCCGCCCCACGGGTCCGGCCCGACGCCCGCGTAGTGCGTGTCCAGCACGACCGGCCGCGTGACGCCGCACAGCGTCAGCTCCCCGGCGAGCTCCCAGCGCTCGCCGCCCGCGGGCCGCAGGCCGGTGGCGGTGAACGTGATCTCCGGGTGCTGCTCGACGTCGAGGAAGTCCGCGGTGCGCAGGTGCGCGTCCCGCTGCTCGTTCGCCGTGTCCACGCTGGCCGCGACGATCCGCACCGAGACCCCGGTGGCCTCGATCGGGTCGCCGACCCGCACCTCACCGCTGAACTCGGTGAAGCGCCCGTGGATGCTCGTGATGCCGAGGTGGCGGGCGCTGACCCGGATCGAGGAGTGCGCCGGGTCGATCGCCCAGGTCCCCGGCGCGGGCAGCTCGTTGCCGCCCGCCCGGCTCAGCTCCAGCACGCCCAGCGCCGCCTCCTGCCCGGACCGGACCAGCGTGGTCCGGGCCAGCGGCTCGTAGCCGAGGTTGGTGACGATCGCCGTGTACGTGCCGGGCGCGAGCCCGTCGGCGACGGCACCGCCGTCCTCCGCGGTCTGCACCCGCGCGGCCTGCGCGCCCGCCCCGTCGATGAGGGTCAGCGCCGCCCCCGGCACCGGCCACCCGTCTCCGGTGCGCACCTGCGCCGTCACCGTTCCGGCTCCGCTCACCTGCGCACCGCTCCTTCCGCTCTGCACCGCGGTCATGCTCAGTGCCCCAATTCGACGTCGTGCGTGGTGCGGGCCCCGGCGAGCCGCAGCGGGGCCGCGACCGGCGGGTAGCCGGTGGCGATGACCGTGTAGTCCCCGTCCGGCAGGTCGGTGAACGCGTAGCCGCCCTCGGCGTCGGTGGTGACGGCGCTGACGACCTCACCGGCGGCGTCGAGCAGGGTCACCCGGGCGTCCGGGACCGGCAGGCCCAGGTTCGCCGAGCGCACCACACCGGTCAGCGCGGCCCCCGCTTCGAGCTCCACGTCCAGCGCGACCCGTTCGCCGTCCGCGACGGCCACCGGGGTGGCGACCGGGCGGAAGCCCTCGGCGGTGGCGGTCAGCGCGTAGGAGCCGCCGACGAGGTCGGTGAACGCGTAGCTCCCGTCCGGGCCGCTGGCGCTGGACCCGACGACCTCGCCGCGCAGGTCGGTCAGCACCACGGTCGCCCCGGAGATCTCGCGGTCGCCGCAGTGCACGACGCCGCCGACCCGGCCGGACCCGAACATCCGCACGTCGTGGCGGACCGGCTTGTCGCTGACCACGACCATCGAGGCGGTCGGCTGGTAGGTCCCGGCCGCCGCGATCAGCACGTAGGTGCCGCCGCGGGGGACGTCGAGCCGGTAGCCGCCGTCGGCGTCGGTGCGGGCCCGCTCCACCTGCCTGCCGAGCGAGTCGGTGAGGGTCAGCACCACCCCGGCGACCGGGTTGCCGGTGGAGTCCTGCGCGGCCCCCTGCACGTACAGCCCGCCGCCGCTCGTCCCGGCACCGGCGAGATCGCCGGCCAGGTGCCGCCCGCCGCCGTTCCCGTTCACCCCGGCTTGCGTCGTTGACCAGGCACGGGAGTGGTTGCCCACAGAGTTGTCCACAGGCTCGCCGAAGTGCGGTGCCGCGGCGTGCGACCCCCCTGCAAGCTGCGCGGAACCACTCTGGCGGGTGACCGGCGTCGTCTCCGCGCCGATCGAGTTGTCCACAGGAAGCGGTTGGTTGTCCACAGTTTCCGCCCGAACTTCGTCTTGGGATTCGATGGTCCGCCGCAGCGGGACCTCCTTGATGAACACCACCGCCAGCAGCGTGATCACCGAGATGCAGGCGGAGACCAGGAAGATGTCCCCGATCGCGTCGCCGTAGGCGGAGCGCACGACCTCCTGCAGCGGGCCGGGCAGCGCGCCGATGTTCAGCGAACCGCCGCCGCCCGCGCCGGTCGGAATGCCCCTCGCGGCCAGGCCGTCGTTGACGTAGTCGGTGACCCGCGCGGCCAGCACCGCGCCCAGCACCGACACCCCGGCGGAGCCGCCGAGCGTCCGGAAGAACGTGACGACCGAGGTCACCGAACCGACGTTCTTGCCGGTGGTGACGTTCTGCACGGTCAGCACCAGGTTCTGCATCAGCGAGCCGACGCCGATGCCCATCAGCGCCAGGTAGAACCCGACCAGCACGAGGTTCGTGGTGTGGTCCATCGTCGACAGCAGGCCCATGCCCACCACGAGCACGATCGAACCGAAGATCAGGAACGGCTTCACCTTGCCGCTGCCCCGCGAGATGATCTGCCCGGAGATGGTGGAGGACAGGAACAGCCCGAGCACCATCGGCAGCGTCATCAGCCCGGCGTGCGTGGGGCTGAAGCTGCGGGCGATCTGGAAGTACTGCCCGAGGAACACCGAGCCGCCGAACATCGCGGTGCCGACCGCGACGGTGCCGATGGTGGCCAGCGTGACCGTGGGGTTGCGGAACATGCTCAGCGGCACGATCGGTTCCGGGAACCGCGATTCGATGATCACCGCGATGATCAGCGAGAGCACCCCGCCACCGACGTACAGGGCGGTCTCCGTCGAGGCCCAGTCGAACTGCTTGCCCGCCATCGAGACCCACACCAGCAGCAGGCTCACGCCGCCGACGAGGAACAGCGCGCCGAACCAGTCGATGCGCACCGGCCGCTTGATCACCGGCAGCTTCAGCGTGCGGCCGAGGACGATGAACGCGATCACCGCGATCGGCACGGTCACCCAGAAGCACCAGCGCCAGCCGAGCCACGAGGTGTCCACGATGAGCCCGCCGACCAGCGGCCCGCTGACCGTGGCGACCGCGAAGGTGGCGCCGATGTAGCCGCTGTAGCGGCCGCGCTCCCGCGGCGACACCATCGCGGCGATCACGACCTGGATCAGGGCCTGCAACCCGCCCATGCCGATGCCCTGCACGGCGCGGAACGCGATGAGCTGCGGCATCGTCTGGGCGAAGCCGCCGAGCACCGAGCCGAGGGTGAACACGGTGATCGCGATCTGGTACAGCAGCTTCTTGCTGAACAGGTCGGAGAGCTTGCCCCAGATCGGGGTGGAGGCGGTGGAGGTCAGCAGCATCGCCGTGACCACCCAGGTGTACTGGCTCTGGCTGCCGCCGAGGTCGGACAGGATGCGCGGCAGGGCGTTGGACACGATCGTCGAGCTGAGGATCGCGACCAGCAGCGCCAGCATCAGCCCGGACATCGCCTCCAGGATCTGGCGGTGCGTCATGGACGAGCCGGTGGTGACCTGGTGGCGGCCTCCGTCCCGGTGCGCGGCGGACCCGTCGTCGGCGGGCCTGCCGGTCGGCGGCGAGCTCGTCGACGTGGCTTCGCCGATGGTCGAGCGGGTCATCGAGTTCCTTCCTGGGACGACGCGGTGGAGCGTCGGTCGTCGGTGGGCACCTGCGGCCGGGCCGGGTGCGAGGTTTCTTCGTGGGCCGCGGCGTGCTCGGGCAGCACGGCGCGGCGGAGGTCGGAGGCGGCGTGGTCGAGCAGCTCGGCCAAGTCGCGCACGCGGGAGTCGTCCCAGTCGCTGAGCGCGCTGCTGAGCCATTCGGCACGGTGCCGCTCGATGCGGGCCAGCGCCTGCTCGCCTTCCTCGGTGGCGCGCAGCAGGGATACGCGGCGGTCCTGCGGGTCGGCGCGCCGGGTGATCAACCCGGCGGTCTCCAGCTGGGAGACCTGCCTGCTGACGACGGACGCGTCGACGAAGCGGTGCGCGGCGAGCTCGGAGGCTCGCGATTCCCCGCAGTGCACGAGTTCGCCGAGGAGTCCACTGGCCGCGTACGGCAGGTCGGTCCGGGCTTGTTGGTTGAGGATCTGCACCGCGGTCTGCTTGAGCCCCATCAGCGCGCGGAGGGGCCGCAGCAGTTCGCTGCACGTTTCCGGTGTCGGTCCCACGAGCCACTCCTTTAGTTGCTGCACGCAACTATAAAGAGGTTAGTTGCAGAAGGCAACTTATCCAGAAGTGGGACGCCCCACCCCCGCCACCGGGAATACCGGAGCGGAACGACGAGCCGCGGAACCTCGCCTGCCTTCGAGCCCGCCCCGGCGGGATCGCCGCTCGTTCCCTTCAGCGGCGAAGCCGCTCGAGCGGCGACCACGCACGCAGACCGACCACCCGCGGGTTCTCAGCCGCTTTCTCGCGAGGACAGCGTTTTCGCCTGTGGCGGAGCCACCGGTGAAAACGATCCCGCAGCGAGAAAGCGGCTGAGGTTCCGCCACCCCGCCCCCTCGCAAGGCGAGCTCACAGCGACCCAGTCAGAACATGCGGTTCAGTTTTGCCAGGAGGCGGGACAGGTCCTGCAGGTCCTCGGTGCTCCAGTGCGCGAACTCGCCGTGCATGTGCTTGCGCCGCTGCTTGCGGACCTGCGCCAACCGGGACCGCCCGGACGCCGACAACTGGATGCGGCGCGCCCGGCCGTCGTCCGGATCGGGAACCCGCTCCAGCAGGTCCAGCTCGACCAGCGTCGCGATCTGCCTGCTGACCGTCGACTTGTCCAGGCCCGTCCGGTCCGCCACGTCCATCCCGCGCAGCGAACCCGCGTCGTCGACCATCAGCAGCAGGCTGTACGACGCCGGATCCAGGTCCGGGTGGACCTGCGAGGCCACGGTCATCGAGAAGTTGCGGGCGCGCCGGAACATCATCACGAGTTCGCGTTCGACCGCTTCGGCCGCGCCCCTGCGCTCCCGGTCCGACGTGCCCGCACCGGTGGCCGGGCTGCCCGCCGGCGTTTCGATCCGCTCGATCACGGCTGTGTTCTCCGCCCGCCGTCCTGCACTGGCGCGTCGCTCCGCGCAGCACCAGTGTTCCTGCCGTCCAGTGTCCCCCCGCCCCAGGGGTGCACCGGGGCCGCGTTCCCCGGCGCGGGCGAGCGATCATTCGGTGAAGTAGTTGCCGCCCTTGCGCTTCGCGTCGTCGGTCCCCCAGCTGCGCTTGCGCAGCACCGGGACCATCCGGGGGATGTGCTTGCGGCAGTGGATGTAGGCCTCCTCGACCTCGACGACCACCCAGCGCTCCGGCGTGCGGCCGCGGTCGAACTCGACCGGCAGCTCCGGGTGCCGCTCGCGCAGGTCGGCGTCCTCCACGATCTCGGCGGTGCCGTTGACGTGCAGGCCGATGAGGTCCTCGGTGAAGTCGACCATGAGCATGCCCAGGTGCGGGTTCTCGCTGATGTTGCCGAGGCTGGCCATCACGCCGTTGCCGCGGTACTCGGGGTAGGCGAGGTGGTGGTCGTCGAGGACCTCGATGAACCCGGGCGGGCCCGCGCGGAGGCTGGAGTCGCACTCCCCGCCGCCGTCCGCGGTGGCGACGAAGGCCATCTCCATCCGGGCGATGAACTCGCGCATCCGGGTGTTGAGGTGGTCGAGGACCTGGTCGTCGTAGAACCGCCGGGCCCGCTTCTCGGTGCCGTGGGCCTCCTGCAGCACGTGCTCACCGGTGGAGCCGGGCAGTTCCGCCGCGGGGCGTTCGTCGACCTCGGTGGCCCGCCGCCCGCGCCGCACGTGGTCGGGGCCCGGGGCCGTCCGCTGCCGGTTCACGTGCTCGGCGCGGCCGGCGGGCTCGGCGGTCTGAGTTTCGGGACGCACGCGCACAGAGTGTCATGCACACCGGCCGGCACACACCAGCAGACGCAGGTTTCCCCGCTACATATCCGCCGTTGTCGACGTTGCGTAGTCGAAACGCCCTCAAACGTGGCATCAATAGTGTGAGGACACGACGAGGCGTTATGGTCCTCGACGTCGGGGGACATCACGCAACGCAGCAGTGTGCACCTGACCGGATGCTCACCGACCTCGTGGAGACCGCGACCGAACCATGCCAGCGAACGCCGTACTGAGCCCGGGCCCCCGTCCCAACCGGCCGACGCCGGAACGCGCGAGCCAGATGGTCCACCTGATCCGGGAGAGCTGGGCAGGCATCGACGCCCGCTCCGACGAGGTCGCCAGGTTCTTCTACGCCATGCTGTTCAGCATCGCGCCGAACACCCGCGAACTGTTCTCCGCCAACATGGAGACCGTTCGCGACCGGCTGATGCGGGCGCTGGTGCACATCATCCAGATGATCGACCGGCCCGACGACCTGCTGCCGTTCCTGCACCAGCTCGGCCGGGACCACCGCAAGTTCGGCGTCGTCTCCCAGCACTACGAAGCGGTCGGCACCGCGCTGCTCGCCGCGATCAAGAAGCACTCCGGCCCCGCCTGGACCCAGGAGGTCGAACGCGCCTGGGCCGAGGCCTACACCGTGATGGCCACCGCGATGATCAGCGCGGCCAACGAGGACGACGGGCCGGCCTGGTACGACGGCGAGGTCATCGGCCACACCCGGATCAACCGCGAACTCGCCGTCATCCGGGTCGAGACCGACCACCCCGTGCCCTACCACCCCGGCCAGTACGTGAGCGTCGAAGTGCCGCAGCGGCCGCGGCTGTGGCGCTACCTGAGCCCGGCGAACATGCCCGGCGACGACGGCGTCCTCGAATTCCACGTGCGCGCCGTCGACGGCGGCTGGGTCAGCCGCGCGCTCGTCGGGCACGCCCAGCGCGGCGACCGGTGGCGGATCGGTTCGCCGATGGGCCAGCTGCACGTGGACCGGGAGAGCGAGCGGGACGTGCTGATGATCGCGGGCGGCACCGGGCTCGCCCCGATGCGCGCGATCGTCGAGGACCTCGCCCAGTACGGCGAGAACCCGCAGGTCCGGCTGTACTACGGCGGCCGCACCCGGGACGACCTCTACGACCTGGCGAACCTGCAGCGGGTGGCGATGACCAACCCGTGGTTCACCGTCGTCCCGGTGCTGGAGCACGACCCGGGCGCGATCGGCGCCGAACAGGGGACGCTGTCCGACGCGGTCGCCCGCTACGACTGGTCGCAGCACGAGGTGCTGCTCAGCGGTTCCCCGTCGATGGTCCGCGCCACGGTGTCGAAGCTGCTGGTCACCGGTGTTCCGCTGGACCAGATCCACTACGACCCGTTCTCGCTGGACTGACCGCCCCGCACGCGCGACCGCCCCGCACGCGCGAACGCCCCGGACCGGGAGCGGTTCGGGGCGTTCGAAGGACTGGCGCGGCTTACCGGCGCGAATCCGGTTTCCAGACGACCAGGGCGGTCTCCTGGTGCACGGGCACGAGATCCCGGCGGTAGGAGGCGTGCACCTGCGCGGCGGTCTGCTCGGCCGCGGCGTGCGCGGCGGTGAGTTCCTCCAGCAGGCCCTGCACCTTGTCCCGCAGGGCGTCCACCTCGTTCTCCAGCTCGATGATCCGCTTCACGCCCGCGAGGTTGACGCCCTCTTCCTGGGACAGCCGCTGCACCTCGCGCAGCAGGGCGATGTCCCGCGTCGAGTAGCGCCGCCCGCCCGCCGGGGTTCGACCCGGCGAGACCAGGCCGAGCCGGTCGTAGCTGCGCAGCGTCTGGGCGTGCAGCCCGGAGAGCTCCGCGGCCACCGAGATCACGAACATCGGCGTGTCCTCGTTGGCCCCTGGCGGGAATCCGATCGTCACGTTCAGCCGCGCGCCCCGTGGACCGTCACCCATGACTACCTCCCGAGCAGCTCGTCCCACTCCGCACGCGGATCGTGCTCCGCCGTGGCCTCCGCGTAGGACCGCAGAGCGTCGGCCGCCGCGTCGTCCAAGCTGGACGGCACCGCGACCTGCAGCGTGACCAGCAGGTCACCGCTGCCGCCCGCCTTCCGGCCGACTCCCTTGCCGCGCACCCGCAGGGTCCGGCCGCTGGCCGTGCCCGGCTGGACCTTCAGCGAGACCTTCCCGTCGAGCGTCGGCACGGTCAACGTAGTTCCCAGCGCCAGCTCGGGGAAGGTCACCGGGCACGTCACGGTGAGATCATCACCGGATCGTCCGAACACCCGGTGCGCGTTGACGTGCACGACGACGAACAGGTCGCCCGCCGCCGCGCCGTTGCGCCCCGGTTCGCCCTGACCGGCGAGCCGGATCCGCTGGCCGTCGTTCACCCCGGACGGGATGCGCACGGTCAGGGTGCGGGTGCGGGTCGCGACCCCCTCGCCCCGGCAGTCCGGGCACGGGTCGTCGATGATCTGCCCGCGGCCGCGGCAGTCCGGGCAGGGCTCGCTGAACGCGAAGGCGCCCTGGTTCCGGGTCACCAGGCCCGCACCGGAGCAGGTGCTGCAGGTGCGCGCCCGAGTTCCCGGCTTCGCACCGGCCCCGTGGCAGGTCAGGCAGGTCGCCGGGCTGGACAGCCGCAGCGGCACGGTCGCACCGCGCACCGCCTCGGCGAAGTCGATGCGGACCTCGGTCTCCACGTCGGAGCCGCGCTGCGGTCTGCTGGCGCTCGCGGCACCACCGCGGCGACCGGCGCCGCCGCCGCCGAACAGCCCGCCGAACAGGTCGCCGAGCCCGCCGGCGCCACCGCCACCGCCACCGGGTCGCGGTCCGGCGCCGCCGCCGAACAGGTCGCCCAGGTCGAATCCGCCCGCGCCACCGGCTCCCGCACCGCCGCCGAAACCGCCGAAGCCGCCTTGGCCGCCGCCGAAACCGCTGCCGAACAGGCGGCGCGCCTCGTCGTACTGCTTGCGCTTCTCCGGGTCGGACAGGACGCCGTACGCCTCGGAGACCGCTTTGAACTTGGATTCGGCCGCGCTGTTGCCGGGGTTGGCGTCGGGGTGGTTCTCCCGCGCCAACTTCCGGTAGGCCTTCTTGATCTCGTCAGCACTCGCGTCGGACGAGACGCCCAGCTCGCCGTAGAAATCCTTGTCGAGCCATTCCCTGGCACTCACCGGGCGCCCCTCCTTCCACTTCGCTGTCGCATCGGGCCGGTCTGGGCCGGCGTGGTCGTCGCCATCGGCGCGAACCCGACCCCGCCCGGCCGCGCGGGCCAGGCGAGGCCACGCGGGACGCGGCCTCCCGTATCGGTCGTGCCGCGTTCCGCCGAGCGGGGTCGTGGTCTCACTGTGCCGTGTCCTCGCCGGTCTCGGCACCGCTCTCCGGTGGTGCCGCCGCTTCCGGCTCGTGGTCGGTGACGGCGACCATCGCGGGCCGCAGCACCCGGTCGCCGAACCGGTAGCCACGCCGCATGACGGTCGTGACGGTCGGTCCGGACACCTCCGAGGAAGTGGTGTGCTGCACGGCCTCGTGCACCGACGGGTCGAACTCGTCGCCCTCGGCGCCGAAGGCCACCAGGCCCGCGTTGGTCAGCGAACCGACGAGCTTGTCGGCCACCGACTTGAACGCGCCGGTGAGGTCGCCGTGCGAGTCGGCCCGCTCCAGGTCGTCGAGCACGGTGAGCAGGTCACCGGCCACCGACGCCTTGGCCGCGTTGACCACCGATTCGCGGTCGCGCTCGGTGCGCCTGCGGTAGTTGGCGTACTCGGCGGTGACCCGCTTGAGGTCCTCGGTGAGCTCGTCGACCTGCTTGCGCAGCTCGGCGTCCGCACCGCCGGCCTCGGGCTCCTCGGACGTCGCCTCGGCGGCGCCCTCGTTCACCTTGGCCAGTTCCTCGTCCAGCGTGCCGGACATGCTCTCCGTCACCTGCCCCTGCTCGGTGGCGGCCCGGGGTTCACCGGTCTGCGGATCGATCCGCCTGCGGTCCCGGACCACCACCGGCTCCTGTTCGTCCTGCGCCGGCTGCTGCCGGTCGGAGTCGCTCGAGCTCTCGGAGGTCACTTCTTCTTCTTTTCGTCCTCGTCGTCCACGATCTCGGCGTCCACCACGTCCTCGGCACCACCGCTGGTCGCACCGGCACCGGCGGTCGCACCCGCCGCGTCACCGGCCGCCCCGGCCGCACCGGCGGCGGCAGCGTCGGCACCGGCGTCGGCGTAGAGGGCCTGGCCCAGCGCCTGGGACTCGGTGGCGAGCTTCTCGACCCCGGTCTTGATGGCGGCGACGTCCTCGCCCTTCAGGGCTTCCTTGACCTCGTCGACGGCCGCCTTGACCTTGGTCTTGGTCTCCTCGGGCAGCTTCTCGTCGTTGTCGGTGAGGACCTTGTCCGTCTGGTAGACGAGGGTCTCCGCCTGGTTGCGGGCCTCCGCCTCCTCGCGGCGGTTCTTGTCCTCCTCGGCGTGCGCCTCGGCGTCGGAGACCATCCGGTCGATGTCCTCCTTCGGCAGCGCGGAGCCGCCGGTGATGGTCATCGACTGCTCCTTGCCGGTGCCGAGGTCCTTCGCGTTGACGTGCACGATGCCGTTGGCGTCGATGTCGAAGGAGACCTCGATCTGCGGCACGCCCCGCGGCGACGGCGGCAGCCCGGTGAGCTCGAACATGCCGAGCTTCTTGTTGTGCGCCGCGATCTCGCGCTCGCCCTGGAAGACCTGGATCTGCACCGACGGCTGGTTGTCGTCCGCCGTCGTGAACGTCTCCGAGCGCTTGGTCGGGATCGTGGTGTTGCGCTCGATCAGCTTGGTCATGATGCCGCCCTTGGTCTCGATGCCCAGGGACAGCGGGGTGACGTCCAGCAGCAGGACGTCCTTGACCTCGCCGCGCAGCACACCGGCCTGCAGGGCGGCGCCGACGGCGACGACCTCGTCCGGGTTCACGCCCTTGTTCGGTTCGCGACCACCGGTGAGCTCCTTGACGAGCTCGGTGACCGCGGGCATCCGGGTGGAACCACCGACGAGGACCACGTGGTCGACGTCGGCGACCTTCACGCCCGCGTCGCGCACCACGGCCTCGAACGGCTTGCGGGTGCGCTCCAGCAGGTCGGAGGTGATGCGCTGGAACTCCGCACGGCTCAGGGTCTCGTCGAGGAACATCGGGTTCTTCTCGGAGTCCACCGTGATGTACGGCAGGTTGATGTTGGCCGTGGAAGAGCTGGACAGCTCGATCTTGGCCTTCTCCGCGGCTTCCTTGATCCGCTGCAAGGCCATCTTGTCCTTGGTCAGATCGATGCCGTTGGAGGTCTTGAACTTCTCGACCAGCCAGTCGACGATGCGCTCGTCCCAGTCGTCGCCACCGAGGTGGTTGTCACCGCTGGTCGCGCGGACCTCGACGACGCCCTCGCCGATCTCCAGCAGGGACACGTCGAACGTGCCGCCACCGAGGTCGAAGACGAGGATCGTCTGCTCCTTCTCGCCCTTGTCGAGGCCGTAGGCCAGCGCAGCGGCCGTCGGCTCGTTGACGATGCGCAGCACGTTGAGGCCCGCGATCTGGCCGGCCTCCTTGGTGGCCTGCCGCTGGGCGTCCTCGAAGTAGGCGGGGACGGTGATCACCGCGTCGGTGACGTCGTCGCCCAGGTAGGCCTCGGCGTCGCGCTTGAGCTTCATCAGCACTCGCGCGCTGATCTCCTGCGGCGTGTACGCCTTGTCGTCGATCTCCGTCTTCCAGTCGGTGCCCATGTGGCGCTTGACCGACCGGATGGTGCGGTCCACGTTCGTGACCGCCTGGTTCTTCGCTGGCTGACCCGTGAGGATCTCGCCGTTCTTCGCGAAGGCGACGATGGACGGCGTCGTCCGCGAGCCCTCGGAGTTGGCGATGACCGTCGATTCACCGCCTTCGAGGACGGAAACGACGGAGTTGGTCGTCCCCAGGTCGATGCCGACCGCTCGCGCCATGGATGGTTCCTCCTGCTTCCCTGATCTTGCGCCCCGGACCGGGTAGTCCGTTGAGCCTTGCCGACTCAAGTTTTACCCCCGGCCCGCTCCGGTCGTCAAACCGGGTTGAGCGCAGTCCGCTCAATGTTTCTGCCTGGACAACGCCTGAGCTGCGGCGGAAGTTCCCGGCGGGCCGCCGAGATCCGGGTCACGCCCCCTCGCCCGCGGCCGAGCCCCTCCGGTGATGAGCCGAGACCACTCCGGTGATGAGCCGGGACCATTCCGTCCGGCGGCCGGGACTCCTTCGTTCGGCGGCCGGGACCGGAGTCGGCGCGGCGGAGGCCCGCCGTCAACCGGCGGAGACGCGGACCGAACCGGTCCCGGAGCGCAGTTCGAGCCGCCGCGGCGAGCCCGGATCGGTGGGCACCTCGACATCCGCCGAACCGAGCCCCGCGCGCGCGTCGACCCGGTACGCGCCGTCCGGCACCTCCAGTTCGACGGTGCCGGTCCCGGTCTCGGCCCGCACCGCGCGCGGCGCGGTCAGCTCGAGGTCGATGGAGCCGGTCCGCGCGTCGGCCACCACGGTCCCGCCGGCGAGCCCCTCGCCGTCGATCCGACCGGTCCCGGTGGACACCTCGACGTCGCCGCCGAGCTCGTGCAGCTCGATGCCGCCCGCGCCGCTGCGCACCCGCACCGGGCCGGGCACGCCGGAGATCCGCACTTCGCCCGCGCCCGCCTCGACCTGCGCGGCGGCCATGCCGTCGACCTCCACCGCGCCCGCCGCGCCGGTGCCGTCGACCGGGACGGCCGCGGGGAGGTCCACCTCGTAGTCGACCGAGCAGTCGTCCGGGCAGCCCGGCAGCACGAGCACGCCGTCCTCGACGCGGTGCAGCGGCTCGGCGCCCGCGGGCCGGTCGCGGGACCGTTCGCGCACCTCGCCGCGCCCGCCGGCCACGTGCCGGACCACCACGTCGCCGTCGGTGCGGTCGAGGTGCACGGCGGTGATGCCGGGCAGCTCGGCGATGACCTCGGACCGCTCGCCGCGGTCGCCGTCGCCCCGGTCGCCCCCGTCGCCCCGGTCGCCGTCGCCTTGGTGGACGTGCACGCCGCCCCAGTTCACCTCGCCGCCGTGCCCGCTCCAGCCGCCGGTCCGCTCGACCCGGTCGCAGCCGATGACCAGCCCGGCCACCAGCAGGCAGGCCGCTCCGGCGGCCGCGAGACCCGTTCGCACCATGCACCTCCCGCTCCGCCCGCACGGTAACGACCGCGGGCCGTCCCCGGACGGGCGATCGCCGAGGTGTCGCCCGGTCAGCGGACGCGACCGACGTCAGCGGTGGCCGGGACCAGGGGCGGTCGAGGGCGGCGGCGATCAGGACCAGGGGATCCGGACCGAGTGCGACCGGGCTCGGCAGCTGTCGGAGCCGACGGCGGTCAGGACCGACGGCGATCGGGGCGAGGGATCGGGACCAGCAGCGACCGGAACCGGCGACCGGCGTCGGAGCGACCGGGTTCAGCGCACCTCGGCGCCCAGTGGCCGGAGCAGGAAGCGCAGCACCGGCTCGAAGTCCGCGGCGCCGGGCGGCTCGTCGGCGATCAGCGCCTGCATCAGCAGCCCGTCCACCGCCGCGAAGAACGCCGTGACCAGCTCCGGAGGCACGTCGAGCCGCCGGTCGGCCTGCCCGGCGGCGACCTCGATCCACCGGCGGGCGGCCGGGCGCAGCGCGGGCCTGCGGGCGGCGAGCAGGTACAGCTCGTACTCGGCGATGGTCCGCGCCCGCCTGCCGTCGACCAGCAGCGCGAGGTTCTCCGCGATGGTCCGCGCCCACGCGCCCGCGTCCGGCGGGGTGCGGGCGCGCATCCGGCCGATGTCGGCGACGAGCAGGTCGACGCTCTCCAGCAGCGTCGCGACCAGCAGTTCGTCGATCCCGGCGAAGTAGTAGGAGATGGAGGCCGCCGGGACGCCCGCCTCGCGGGCGATGGCGCGGTGGCTGGTCCCCGCGATGCCGTCGCGTTCGACGACCCGGAGGGTGGCGTCGAGGATGGCGCGCCTGCGGCGTTCGCCCTTGGCGCGGCGGCCGTCGGTCTCGGCGGTCAATGCGCGCCGCCCAGCTCCAGCGCCAGCACCCCGCCGATGATCAGCGCGAGCCCGCCGAGCTGCACCGCGGTGATGCTCTCGCCGAGGAAGGCGACGCCGATGAGCGCGATCAGCGCGACGCCCGCGCCGGACCAGATCGCGTACACCACGCCGACCGGCAGCCCCGCCTTGAGCACCAACCCGAGCGCGGCGAACGCGGCGCCGTAGCCGAGCACGACCAGCACCGAGGGCAGCGGCTTGCTGAACCCCTCGGAGAACTTCAGCGAGACGGTGCCGATCACTTCGGAGCAGATCGCCAACGCCAGCAGCAGGTACGCCACCCGGTCCCCCTCGGAGAAAGCTGAACAGATGCCCTAGTTCTTTCTCCGGCAGGTTACGCCTGTTCGGGCCGCCCGCGGCAGGCCGGTTCAGCGCTCCGACCGGCGCGCGTCCGGCTCGTCGCCGTCCTCGTCGCCGGAGCCGCCGTCCTCGTCGGAGTCCTCGTCGTCCTTCCCGAACAACGCCTGCGAGACGAGCGCGATGGCCCAGATGCCCAGCGGGAAGATCGGGAAGAAGAAGATCGGCCCGCCGCCGGCCAGCGAGATCACGAGCCAGATCCCGACCAGCAGGACCGCGGTCCGCCCCCAGTCCCGCCACTCCTTGGAGATCGGCGGCACGCGGAACCGCTTGGCCGGTGGCGCGGCGGCGGGCTCGGCGGCGGGCAGGTCCGCGGTGAGCGGCACCAGATCGGCCCTGGTGACGGCCGCGTAGGCGTCGCGTACCCGCTCGTCGTACTCGGCGAGGCCCAGCCGGCCCTCGTCGAAGGCCGCCCGCAGCCGCTCGGCGACCTGGTCGCGGTCGGCGTCGGACACGCGCAGGGCGGGGTGCTCGGCGTCGTCCATCGTGTTCCCCCACGGCTCGATGACGTCGCGACGTCCGATCGCCGCTCGTCCGAGAGCTCTCAGGCTACGCGGCGGCGGACGTCCGGGAGCTCGTGTCGATCGAACGCCGGCCGGTTCGGGAGTAAGTGGTGAACGTCGCACTCGTCCGCATCGGGCGTCGTGCGGCGGGGTCCGCGGCGCGGCGGTGGCGCCGATGCGACCCGGGATGGTGCACTCAGCAGCGAGAACGCGGCACTCGGTGCCGTTACGCCGTGGCCGCCACCACGGCGAACATCCCCCCGAGCGCAAAGCTGCACGATCGCCCAACTAGTTTTTCGGCAGGGGGTTGCGCAGAATCACCCCGTTCCCACCACGCCGGAGCCCCGCTGGTTACCGATCGGTAATAAGGCGTACGCTCCTCAAACGGACAACCCCCGAACATGGAGGCCGCGAGCATGGGTGCTCTGCAGCTGGTCCTGGGCCTGATCTGCCTGGCCGTGACGGCCGTCGCGGTGGTCATGGTCGTCAAGACCGTGCGGCGGATGATCTCGTCCATTCGCCTCGGACAACCGGACCCGACCAGGCGCGGCCCGTTCGGGGCGAGGTTCGGCAACATGGTCAAGGAGATCTTGGGCCACACCAAGATGCTCAAGTTCGGCCACGTCGGCGTCGCGCACTGGTTCGTGATGGTCGGCTTCGGCGGCCTGAGCCTGAGCGTGCTGGAGGCCTACTTCGAGGTCTTCGTGCCGACCTTCGAGACCCCGCTGCTGAGCTGGTTCGGCCCGTGGAACCTGATCGTCGAACTGCTGGGCATCACCACGGTGCTCGGCGGGTTCTGGCTGATCGGGGTGCGCCAGCTGAACCACCCGCGGCGCGCGGACCGGGTGTCCCGGTTCGAGGGCTCCAACTTCGGGCAGGCCTACTTCGTCGAGGCCGTCGTGGTCCTCGAAGGCTTCGGGATCATGGGCCTGCGGGCGTTCAAGCAGGCCTCCGGGCTGTTCGAGGCGCCGTTCTGGTCCTCGCCGCTGACCTACGCGCTCGGCGGCATCCTCCCGTCCAGCACCGCCGCGATCTCGATCTTCGCCGGCTTCAAGATCCTGTCCGCGATGATCTGGGTGATCGTGATCGCCTCGAACATCACGATGGGCGTGGCCTGGCACCGCTTCACCGCGTTCTTCAACATCTACTTCAAGCGCGAGGTCGGCGACGGCCGGGCGCTGGGCGCGCTGCAGCCGATGATGTCCGGCGGCAAGGAGCTCGACTTCGAAGAGGCCGACCCCGACGAGGACGTGTTCGGCGTCGGCAAGGTCGAGGACTTCAAGTGGAAGGGCTGGCTGGACTTCACGACCTGCACCGAGTGCGGTCGCTGCCAGTCCCAGTGCCCCGCCTGGAACACCGCGAAGCCGCTGTCGCCGAAGCTGCTGATCACCTCGCTGCGCGACCACGCCTACGCCAAGGCCCCGTACCTGCTCGCCGGTGGCAGCAAGGACATGGCCGGGGACGAGGTCGGCATCACCGGTGACGGCGCCGAGGAGAAGCTCGCGGGCATCAACGCGCTCGCGCTGGCCGAGGCGGAGCGCCCGCTGGTCGGCGGCCCCGAGGAGATGGGCGTCATCGACCCCGAGGTGCTGTGGGCCTGCACCTCCTGCGGCGCCTGCGTCGAGCAGTGCCCGGTGGACATCGAGCACGTCGACCACATCGTCGACATGCGCCGCTACCAGGTGCTGATCGAGTCGAACTTCCCCACCGAGCTCGGCGGGATGTTCAAGAACCTGGAGAACAAGGGCAACCCGTGGGGCCAGAACTCCAAGGACCGGCTGAACTGGACCGAGGACCTGGACTTCGAGGTGCCGGTCTTCGACGGTGAGCTCGCCGACGACACCGAGTACGTGTTCTGGGTCGGCTGCGCCGGCGCCTTCGAGGACCGCGCCAAGAAGACCACCCGCGCCGTCGCCGAACTGCTGCACATGGCCGGGGTGAAGTACACCGTGCTCGGCGGCGAGGAGACCTGCACCGGCGACCCGGCGCGGCGCGCGGGCAACGAGTTCCTGTTCCAGATGCTCGCCCAGCAGAACGTCGAGGTGCTGAACTCGGTGTTCGAGGGCCGCGAGCCCGGCAAGCGCAAGATCGTCGCGACCTGCGCGCACTGCTTCAACAGCCTCGCCAACGAGTACTCGCAGCTCGGCGGGAACTTCGAGGTCGTGCACCACACCCAGCTGCTGAACAAGCTGGTGCGGGAGAAGCGCCTCGTCCCGGTCGCCCCGGTCGCCGAGGACGTCACCTACCACGACCCCTGCTACCTGGGCCGCCACAACAAGGTCTACACGCCGCCGCGCGACCTGGTCGGGGCCTCCGGCGCGAACTTCCGCGAGATGCCGCGGCACGGCGACCGCTCGATGTGCTGCGGCGCGGGCGGCGCCCGCATGTGGATGGAGGAGAAGACCGGCAAGCGCATCAACGTGGAGCGCGTCGACGAGGCGCTGGGCACCGCGCCCCAGAAGATCGCCACCGGCTGCCCGTTCTGCCGCGTGATGCTCAACGACGGTCTCACCGCCCGCCAGAACGAAGGGGCGGCTTCGGAGAGCGTCGAGATCATCGACGTCGCGCAGCTGCTGCTCTCCTCGGTCAAGCGCGGCGGCGACGGCGCCTCCGCCCCGGTCGCCGACGACCCCGCGGAGACCGGCGGCGAAGCCGAAGCCAACGGCAAGGCCGACGTCCCCACCGACGCCGAACCGACCGGCACCCCCCTCCCGGACCAGGACAAGTCCGAGAACTGACCCGCACCGAGCAGAAGGGGCAGGCCCGTGGCGGGCCTGCCCCTTCTCGTTTCAGCACCGCTCGAAGCTCACATCGCCTGCAACGCGGCTGTCGATTCCACCAGCCCGTCGCGCCCCAACCTGCTGAGGACGTCGCCCACCGTCAGGGGCGGAGCGGAGCACGAGTCCGCCATCCGCTGCAGAGCCGCGTACACCGCCGCGTGGTCCAAGTGGATCTGGTCCAGCACGAAAGCGTCCGGATGCTTCGCTTCGACCTGCCAGCTCACCAGGGCTTCCGCGGGGAAGTCCTTCAGGTTCCACGTGACGATCAACTGCGCACGCGCCTTGATCGCCGCCGCGAGCACGTGCCGGTCGTCCGGATCCGGTAGATCGAGCACGTCGATCAGCGGCTCGTAGCCCTTGACCAGGCAGTCCCGCACCGCCCGCAGCATCAGCTCGCGCGTGCGATCGAGGTTCCGCGGATCGAGGTCCGGGCGGTTCCGACGCAGGTTCCGGAACGTCTCGTCCAGGATCTGATCCGTCCACTCGGCCTGCACGAGCCCCGCCTGCGCGAGCCTGATCAGCAAGTCCCGCAGTGTGCTCGGGTACAGGACGTTGGCGTCGTAGACGACGGTGAACGCCACGGTCAGTCGAGTCCCATCTCCTGGGTGAGCCGGGTCAGCTCGTCGGCGGCCTCGCGGCGACGCTTGTCGTCCTCGCGCAAGTAGGCGAGGACCGACTCAGCCCGGACTCGGCGATGCGTGCCGACCTTCCGGTAGTCGATCTCCCCGGCTTCCAGCAGCCCGACCAGGAACGGACGCGAGACGTTGAGCATCTCCGCCGCCTGCTGCGTGGTCAGCTCGGCGTGGGACGGCACGACGGACACGCCGGTACCCGCCGCCATGTGGGCGAGCACGCGGGCCAGCAGTTCGACAGCGCCACGGGGGACGATCAACGTTTCGCACCCGTCGTCCTCCACGACGAGCGGGACGCTGCGCTGGTCTCGATGCCTGCCGAGGTAGCCCTTGATCCGTTGCAGCGCTTCGTCAGCGACGGCCGCATCGGCCCCGTCCGGTTGGATCGGGTCGAGCGCGAGCGAGTTCATGCCGAATCCCTCCTGCACTGCGGCCTGAGCCGAACACTTCCGAACAAACGCAGTATCCGAAACAATCGCAACACACGCAATACCCGGACGAGCAGAAGGGGCAGGCCCGTCGCAGGCCTGCCCCTTCTCCGTTCGGTCCGACCCCGGTGAGGTGGCGGGGTCCGCGACCGGATCTCGCGGTGCGCGAGGTCAGCCGGCGATCTTCCCGGCGACGAAGTCGCTCACCGGCATGCCCTTGTGCCAGCCGGCCTTGCTGCTGTCATTGCCCGCACCGTTGCCGTTCACCCCGCTGTGGTGCACTCCCACGTTGGTGCCGTCCTGGTTGTTGGTGACGTACCCGTCGGCGAGCGCCGCGGGGGCGGCGAGGGCGCTCAGGCCGAGCATGATTCCGGCGGTGGCTGCGGTCTTCGCGAACTTCGAGAGCTGCATGACTACCTCTCCGTCGTCCTGTGGGTGTGGCGCCGAGCTGTGTCGATCGCCGATTTCAGTCCTACGGGGTGAAGGTCGACTCAGCGCGCTCCACCTCGATCTGCCACCCGACCCGGTGGTCCTAATCGCGAGAACGGGGATACTTCCGAACCGCCGAGCACGCGCGGTGACCAGCATTCGTTCCCAGGTTCGAGTGCTCGGCTCGACAACGCTCGCGGGCTCAAGCCGAGGTCGTGGCGCCGCGCTCGGGCGACGCTGGATGCCAGGTGCACGCCAAGGCGCCGCCGTTCGAGGCCGAGGTCCCGTTCCCGTTGTCCTTCGACCCGGCTGGTTGGTGGAGGACTGATCCCGCGAGGCGGCGGGCTCAGTGCGGCAAGCGCCGGAGGAACGCACTCCACGCCTTCGCGGAGAAGGCGAGGGCGGGGCCGGCGGGCTCCTTCGAGTCCCGCACCGCCACCGCAGGCCCGGCGAAGGCGACCTCGACGCAGTTGTTCCCAGTACCACCACCAGAGCGGCTGCTCTTTCGCCATATTGCCAGCGCGGACGCGACTTCGACGCAATTGCCATTGTTTCCGCCGCCGCTGCGACTCGTCTTCTTCCAGTCCGCGGACGATAGATCGACCGAATACATCGCGCCTCGCTCGGCTCGCAGCACTCACAGCTCACGGACCACCCGGTCGATCAAATCGACCGTGGCGTCAGCCGACAACGCATGTGCCCACAGCTGCTCGAAGACCAGCCTAGCGCGGCGCACTTCGCCGTCCTTCTCAACATGAATCGACCCCGCAGGGTGCGCGATGTACAACATGTCGCGATCGGCCAGGTCCGGGAACTCCAGCAGGGTGAACGCACCGTCGAGCCCGATATGCGGTCCGGCTGATGCGGCGAGCACGCGCAGATCGATGTTTTCTGAGCGCGTCGCTTCGAGTACGCACATCAGCTGCTCCCGCAGGACCCGCCGCTCGACCATGGGCCGACGGAACGCGGCCTCGTCAACGACGGCGGTCAGCTTCAAGGGACGTTCGGGATCGATGAGCTGTTCCTGCCGAATGATCCGGACCGCTACTTGGTCATCGAGTTCCTGCTTAGTCCGGTTCAGCCGGTCGCCGGCGAAGATCGCCCGCATGTAGTCCTCGGTTTGGAGGAGGCCGGGGATGTACATGAGGGAGAGCTCGCGGACGTGCGACGCCTCGGTCTCCAAGTCGACATAGCCACGATCTTCCACTCCGTACGCCCGCCACCAGCCCTTCTGCTTGGCGGCACGGGCGAGTTCGAGGACATCGGGGTCGTAGCCGTCGTAGAGGTCCATCATCGAGCGCACCTCGTGCACGGTGGCCGCGGTTTCGCCGGTCTCCTTGCGGCTCAACGCGCTCTTGGACATGTCCAGCTCGATCGCGGCCCGGTCCTGGGTCATCCCGGCCTGCTCGCGCAGCCGCTTGATGGTGCGCGCGAGCCGTCGCCGGCGGAACGTGGGACTGGTGCGGGCCACCGGACCTCCCGGGCGGGCTTCGATGCCGCCACCATGATCGCAGCGGGATTCCGGCAGCGGGATTCCCGAATCCGGTGATCCACACCTGCGCACCGGAGACACGCGAGTCCCGTGTGGACAGTGGTTCCCGAGTTGTCCGCTGATCGGGAGGAGCACCCCATGGCACGCGCGAAGTTGTTCGGCCTGGCCGAGATCGACCCCGACACCGAGGAACCCGACCCCGAGCAGGTCCACTTCTGGGGCATGGAACTGCCGGACGGCCACGCCGTCCTCTACTTGCGCGCGGGCGGCAAGAGCCGGGTCGCCACCTTCGGCTCGGCGCGCCGCGCCGCCCAACGCTTCGGCCCGCTCTACGACCTCGCCCTCGTCTACCTCTGAACCCACCCCACCCGCACCGCTCCCGAGTGAACGGACCGTTCGCTCAATCCCACTGGACGAACGGTCCGTTCACTCGCTTATCGGCGTCGCTTCGCCCTCAGAGCGGCGAGAGCGGTTGGAGTGAACGGACCGTTTGCCCAATCCCACTGGACGAACGGTCCGTTCACTCGGCGGCCGAAGGCTCGTGTCGGGCGGGCGGGGCGGTCAGCGGGGCAGGGAGGTGAAGAACTCGCGGACGTCGGCCGTGAACAGGTCCGGGACTTCGGTGGCGGGGAAGGTTCCGCCGCGGTCGTGCTCGGTCCAGCGGACGATGTTGTTGAGGCGTTCCGCGAAGGGGCGCACGGGGGCGAGCACGTCCTTCGGGAACACCGCTACGCCGTGCGGGACCTCGCCGACTTCGAGCCCGGCCAGCGCACCTTCGGCTTCGGCGTGCTCGGCGGTGTCGGGAGTCTCCACGAAAGACCGCGCCGAGGAGTGCGCCGTGCCGGTCAGCCAGTACAGCATCACCGTGGTCAGGATCCGGTCGACGCCGAGCGCCTCGTCCGGGGACTCGACGCAATCCGTCCATTCCCGCAGGGCTCCGACGATCCACGCCAGCTGCCCCACCGGGGAGTCCGCCAGCGAGAACGCCAGCGACCGCGGCTTGGTGGACTGGATGAGCTTGTAGCCGTAGAGCTCGTTCATGTAGCGCTCCCACGACGCCATCCGCGCGTGGTCCACCTCCGTGAGCTCGTCCATCTCACCGGGCGCGCCGGTGGGGAAGGTGATCATCCCGTTGGTGTGCACGCCGACGACCCGGTCCGGGGCGCGCAGCGCGACCTCGCGGGAGATCCAGGTACCCCAGTCGCCGCCCTGCACCCCGTAGCGCCGGTAGCCGAGGCGGTGCATCAGCTCGATCCACGCCCGCGCGATGCGCTCCGCTCCCCAGCCGAACTCGGTGGTGGGCCCGGAGAACCCGTAGCCGGGCGGGGATGGGATGACCAGGTGGAAGGCCTGCGCCGGGTCGCCGCCGTGCGCCCGCGGATCGGTCAGCGGACCGATCACGTCGAGGTATTCGGCGATCGAGCTGGGCCAGCCGTGCGTGAGCAGCAGCGGCAGCGCGTCCGGCTCGGGGGAGCGGACGTGCAGGAAGTGCACGCGCTGCCCGTCGATCTCGGTGGTGGCTTGCGGGTGCGCGTTGAGCAGCGCCTCCTGGGCGCGCCAGTCGTAGCGGTGCCGCCAGTGCTCGACGAGCTCGCGCAGGTAGGCGACGGGCGGCCCGTGGCGCCAGCCGGTGCCCGCGACCTCGTCCGGCCAGCGGACGTGCGCCAGCCGACGGTCGAGGTCGTCGAGCTCCTCCTGCGGAACCTGGATGCGGAACGTCTCCACCAGCGCCTCCCCATTTGCGTATTCTGTACGGTACACAGTACGCGAACATCTGCGGGCGTAGACCGGTGAAGATCCCGGGATGGGAATGCGAAAGGCGCCCCGGGAACACCCGGGGCGCCTTCGACGGTGGAGGGGAGCGGTCAGCTGCCCATCTCCTCCAGGGAACGGCCGTTCGTCTCCTTGAGGTAGCGGAGCACGAACACCAGCGAGATCAGCGCGAACGCCGCGTACATGAAGTACGTCGCGGGCAGGTTCCAGTCCCGCAGGCTCGGGAAGCTCACCGTGACCAGCCAGTTCGCCACCCAGTTCGCCATGGTGCCGACGGCCAGCGCGGCGGCGCGGATGCGCGGCGGGAACATCTCGCCGAGCAGCACCCACAGCACCACGCCCCACGAGGCGGCGAAGAACAGCACGAACGCGCTCGCCGAGATCAGCGCGACCACGCCCCAGCTCGGCGGCAGCACCGCGTCCTCGCCGACGACCTGCGCGAAGCTGAACGCCCAGCCGGTGACCGCCAGCGAGATCGCCATGCCGATGGAACCGATGACCAGCAGCGGCTTCCGGCCGATCTTGTCGACCAGCGCGATGGCGATGAACGTGCCGATGATGTTGACGATCGAGGTGAACAGGCTCAGCAGCAGCGAGCTGCTCTCCTCGATGCCGACGGACTGCCACAGCGACGAGGAGTAGTAGAAGATCACGTTGATGCCGACGAACTGCTGCAGCGCGGCGATCGCCATGCCGACCCACACGATCGGCAGCACGCCGAACCCGCCGCGCAGGTCCGAGAACCGCGGCTTGCGCTCGCCGAGCACCCGGCGGATCTCGGAGATCTTCCCGTCCACGTCACCGGGCTCGATCTTCGCGAGGACCTCGCGGGCCTTGTCGTCGCGGCCTTCGGCCACCAGGTAGCGCGGCGACTCCGGGATCATCGAGGCCAGCACCAGGTACACCAGCGCGGGCACCGCCGCGACGCCGAGCATCCACTGCCAGGCCTGCAGCGGCCCCAGCTCGTTGGAGGCGCTGCCACCGGCGGCCTCCGCCAGCCCGTAGTTGACCAGCTGGGACAGCGCGATGCCGAGCACGATCGCCAACTGCTGCAACGAGGTCAACCGCCCGCGGTACGCGGCGGGCGCGACCTCCGCGATGTAGGCGGGCGCGATCACCGACGCGATGCCGATGGCGATGCCGCCGACGATCCGCCAGATCGCCAGGTCCCAGATGGCGAAGGGCACGGCCGAGGCGATCGCGCTGATCACGAACAGCACCGCCGCGATCTGCATGACCCGGATGCGACCGATCCGGTCGGCCAGCCCACCGGCGATGCCCGCGCCGACCGCCGACCCCAGCAGCGCCGAGGAGACGACCAGCCCCGTCATCGCGGAACCGACCTGGAAGTAGCCCTGGATGGCGTCGACCCCACCGTTGATCACGGAAGTGTCGTAGCCGAAGAGGAATCCGCCGAGCGCCGCCGCGCTCGCGATCATCACGACGTGCCCCAGGTGCCCGGTCGAGGCACCGGGGTCGCGCGACTGCGTAACCGACATCGAGTTCTCCTGTGCCCGCTCGCCGGTCTGCCTCGCTGCACACCTGGGGAGAGCGCCGGGCTCTGGGGACTTTAGGGTCTGAACCACCCTTTTTCTTCCTCGATTCAGGGTGAGGATGCTCACCGTGGCGACTGAATCGGTCCCGTGGTAATTACGTGCGCACGCAACGTTGCCGGACAGGTGCCCCCACCTGGAACAACAGGACATTCCACCCGGATTTTCGAGGCGGGCGGGCGGCTCGGCCGGAGGCTCAGCGGCGGGTGTCGACCCGCTGGAAGTTCAGGTGCGCGCGCGATGGCGTCGGCCCCCGCTGCCCCTGGTACCGGGAGCCCGCGCGCGTCGTGCCGTACGGGTGCTCGGCGGGACTGGAGAGCCGGAACAGGCACAGCTGCCCGATCTTCATGCCCGGCCACAGCGTGATCGGCAGGTTCGCCACGTTCGACAGCTCGAGGGTGATGTGCCCGGTGAACCCGGGGTCGATGAACCCGGCGGTGGAGTGCGTGAGCAGCCCGAGCCGTCCCAGCGAGGACTTGCCCTCCAGCCGGCCGGCCAGGTCGTCCGGCAGCCGCACCCCTTCGAAGGTGGAGCCGAGCACGAACTCGCCCGGGTGCAGCACGAACGGATCTTCGCCGGTGACCTCGACCGGCGAGGTCAGCTCGTCCTGCTGCTGCGAGGGATCGATGTGGGTGTACTTCGAGTTGTCGAAGACCCGGAAGAAGCGGTCCAACCGCACGTCGATGCTGGACGGCTGGATCATGGCGACGTCGAACGGATCGAGTTCGAGTCGTCCTTCGTCCAGCTCTTTACGCAGGTCCCGGTCACTCAGCAGCACAGGGCAAAGCGTATCCGGCGGGCCCCCGGCGATCTTCGGCCGCCCGTCGTGCTAGAGTTGGCCGCGCCGGAAACGGCGATGCGGATGTAGTTCAATGGTAGAACATCAGCTTCCCAAGCTGAATACGCGGGTTCGATTCCCGTCATCCGCTCAGAACACGAAGGCCCAGGTCAGCGGCAGGATTCACCGCCGCGAGCCTGGGCCTTCGTCATGTCCGGGGGACGGGTTCGGCGCTGTCCCCGCGCGGTTCGGGTGCCTCATCCGGCGACCGGCGGATCTTGCCCGTCGACCGTGCGGTCGAGCAGGTTCGCGACGGTGCTCGCCGACCGGGCCGCTCCCCACTACGGGCTTGCGACCGCGTTCCCGGCGATCGGCACGCCGATGCCGCATCGCGCCGGCCGGTTCGAACACGGACCGGTCACGCCCGCGGAGGCGCGTCGAGTCGTGCGGCCGGCGGCCGACCGGGTCCACGGGACCGGCGATGTCGCCGCAGACCTCCACGCGCTCAGCACCCAACCCCGCCCGCGGGCCCACGGCGGAGCCCGGCACCTCTCCTGATCAGCGCTGATCGATGCGGTCGGCGGGTTTCGCGGCGAGGACCTGGCGCCAGTAACCGGTGACGCTGCGGCGCACCCGGTCGACGTCGACACCGCGCGGGTCCAGCAGCAGTTGCAGGGCGATCCCGCGCAGCTGGCCGACGACGGCGATCGCGACGTCGTCGGGTTCGAGGCCGGGGTCGACGACACCGTCCGCGATGCCGGCCTCGATGTCGTCGCGCAGGTCGGCGCGGAAGGCGGCGTCGCGCTCGCGGAAGACCGGGGCCAGGTCGGGCTGGGTGGCGGCCTCGACCCACAGCAGCATGAAGGCCTGGTTGGACACGTCGAGGCGGGCGAGTCCACCGAGGTAATCGTCGATCAGCCGCAGCACGCGGTCCGGTCCGGGCGGCAGGTCGTCGCGGCCGGACACGAACGCGGCCTGCGTGGCCCGTGCGAGGCGCTCCACCAGCGCCTGCTTGCCACCGAAGTGGTGGGTGACGATGCCGCGGCTGTAGCCGGCGCGTTCCCCGACTCGCGCCAGGGTGAGTGAACGAACTCCCTGCTCGACGACCAGTTCGGCGGCGGCCGTCAGCAGTGCGCTCTCGGCCTGGTCTCGGCGTTCCTGCTGGGTGCGGCGGGTCGTGGCCATACCTCGGAGTCTAGTGCGAACTTGCGTGTCGCTCAACAAGCTTGTGATACGTTCATCCGTGTCGACCAACAAGTATGTGAGAGGTGGCTTCGTGCCGCGCACACCACTCGTCCTCGTCCACGGCAACCCCGAGACGGCGACCATCTGGGGACCGCTCATCGGGGAGCTCGAACGGCCCGACGCGGTGGTCGTGTCCCCGCCCGGGTTCGGCGTCCCCGCACCCCCCGGCTTCGACTCGTCGATGACGGCCTACCGGGACTGGCTGGCGTCCCAGCTGGAGCTGTTCCGCGCCCCGGTCGACCTGGTGGGTCACGACTGGGGCGGCATCCACGTCGCCGCGCTGGCGATGAGCCGTCCGGATCTGATCCGCAGCTGGGCCTCCGACGCGCTCGGCGTGTTCGCGCCCGACTACGACTGGCACCCGCGGGCGCAGGTGTGGCAGCAGGAGGGGCCGGGGGAGGCCTCGGTGCAGGAGTTGTGGGGAGGTGACCTGGAGCAGCGCCTCGCGGTGGCGTCGGCCCTCGGCATGACCGGCCGCATGGCGGAGCGGGTCGCGGCGGGCATGGATCCCGAGATGGGCCGCTCCGTCCTCAAGCTGTTGCGGTCGGCACGACAGCCCGCGATGTCCGAAGCAGGACGGCTGCTGCCGAGCGCCGCAGCACGCCCGGGCCTCGCTCTCCTCGCCGTCGACGACTTCGAGCGGGCCAGCGGAACGCTGGTGCAGCACGAGTGGGCGGCGCAGCGAGCAGGTGCGCGGCCGGCGCACCTAGAGGGCGTGGGCCACTGGTGGCCCGAGGAGACGCCGGCGCCGGTCGCCGAGGCTCTGACGAAGTTCTGGGCAGAGCTGCCGGACCCCGCGCAGACCTAGTCCGGCAGCGCCCCGGGCGGGACGAACGGCGGCGGCGCGCGCCGTGCCCGGGTCCCCTGCTCGGCACCCGGCTGCGCGGCTTCGATGCCCGGCATCCGATCTCCGCCACGAAGGCCCGGTTCATCCGATGTCCACATCGGAGCTGGGCCTTCGTCGCGCGCTCCCCCGATCAGCGGATCGGGAACGGCCGCCACCGCGTCAGGACCGGGGCGGGACGAGGCGGTCGAGTTCGTCGAGGACGCGCTGCCACGGGACCTGCTGCCCGAGTCCGCTGCGCGGTTCGTGCGCCGCCCACCACCGCTCGCCGGTGAGCAGGTGCACGCCCGCGTCCTGCAGCGCCGAGGTGTGCCACTTCCACGCGGGATGGCGGTGGTGCGCGGCGTTCACCGTGGGGAACACGACGACCGGCGCCGTGCCCGCGCCGACCGCCTCGACCGCGGTGGTCAGCGCCTGGCTGTCGCCGAGGCCGAGCGCGAGCTTGCTGACCGTGTTCGCCGTCGCCGGGCACACCAGGAAGCAGTCGATCGGCGGGTGCGGGCTCGGTTCGGACGGCAGCCGGGACGCCACCCGGCACGGCAGGCCGGTGAGCTCCGCGATCCGGTCCAGTTCCCCGGAAGCCGCGAGCCACGCGCCCGCGGTCGGGGTGAGCGTCACCGCGACCCGCCAGCCGCGGGACAGCGCGGGTTCGACCAGCTCGGCGCGGATGTGCTCCACCCCGCCCGCGGCCGAGCCGATCAGGGCCAAGGTGCGCGTCGTGTCGATCATGCCGCCATCATCGCCGACGCCGGCCGCCCCGCGCGCAGCTCCGATCAGATCGGCGGCTGCGGGTCGTACTGGATGCCGCGGCGCACCTCGCGGGCCCGCTCCACCCCGGCGAGCCGGGACACCAGGTGCAGCGCCATGTCGATGCCCGCCGAGATCCCCGCCGAGGTGATCAGGTCGCCGTCGTCGACGAAGCGGTCGTCCGGGCGCACCTCGGCGGTCGGCTCCAGCTCGGCCAGCAGGTCCAGCGAGCGCCAGTGCGTCGTCGCCGGGCGCCCCGCCAGCAGGCCCGCCGCGGCGAACACCAGCGAACCGGTGCACACGCTGGTCAGCAGCGGCACCGCGGCGCGCTGCTCGCGCACCCACGCGAGGTGCGCCTCGTCGCGCAGCATCGGGCGGGTGCCCTGGCCGCCGGGGTGCAGCAGCACGTCCAGCTCCGGCACGTCCGCGAACGAGTGTCCTGATCGGACGGTCAGACCCTTCGCGCAGGCGATCTCGCCGCCGTCGCGGGAGAACGTGCTGACGGCGTAGCCGTCCCCGGGGAACGTCCGCGTCCAGAACGACAGCACTTCCCACGGCCCGAGCGCGTCGAGCTCTTCCACGTCCGGGAACAGCAGGATGCCGATGTGCTTGGTCATGCCGGGCTCCTCACCTCGTGCTCAGGACGCGCGGCGGCGGGACCACCGGCGCGGGACTGCTGTTGGAGGAGTCGGTCCGGCGGCGCGGAAGGTTCCCGGGAACCCGCCGGACGCGGCACCGCACCGCGGTTCGGCCGCACGGCGGGGCTGTTCGGCGCTGTCCAGCGGTGCCTCCGCCGCGCGGGCGTTGCGATTCAGCCACGCGCACGGTGCGGTAGCCGCGCGGCCGCCGCGAACGGTGCTGTTCAGCCGGACACCCGCCGCACGGCGGTGCGATTTCCAGCGGCGCACCCGCCGCGCAGCGGTGCGCGTCAGCGGCATCCGCTGCACGGCCGTCGCGCGGGGTGCTGTGCAGCGGCGCCGCGCTGCGAGGCGGCCCTTCGCAGCCCGCACCCGCCGCAACAGCGGTGCTGTTCGTCGCGCGCGGTGCTGTTCAGCCGCGCACGCGTTGCGCGGCGGTGCGGGCGGTGGCCTGCACGGCCCGCCGGTCCACGCGCGTCGGCTCCCGGTCGCGCAGCACCTCTTCGCCCGCCACCCAGACGTCGCGCACGCAGCGGGAACCGGCCGCCCACACCAGGTTCGACAGCAGCTGCTCGTCGGGGGTGTCGATGCCGGTCGCGAACGCCGGGTCGTCCACGTCCAGGTGCACGACGTCCGCCCAGCGCCCCGGTTCCAGCGCGCCGAGGTCGTCGCGGTGCAGCGCCGCCGCCCCGCCCCTGGTCGCGGCGAGCAGCGCGCCCGGTGCGGTCAGCGCCATCGCGTCCCCCGTGGACAGCCGGGCCAGCATCACCGAGAGCTGCACCTCCTGCCACAGGTCCAGGTCGTCGTTGCTGGACGGGCCGTCGGTGCCCAGGCCGACCGGGATGCCCGCGGCGAGCAGGTCGACCAGTCGCGCGGTGCCGGAGGCGAGCTTCGCGTTCGAGCCGGGGCAGTGCGCGATGCCGGTCCCGCGGTCGGCGAACAGCTTGATGTCCGCATCGGACAGGTGCACGCAGTGCGCGGCCAGCACCCGGCCGTCCAGCACCCCCAGCGAATCCAGCAGCGCGGGCACCGAGCCGTAGCGCTCCCGCTGCTCCCGGTCCTCGTCAGCGGCTTCGGCGACGTGCGTCTGCACCAGCGCACCGCGCTGCTGCGCGGATTCACCGATGGCGCGCAGCGCTTCCGGCGGCAGCGTGTAGGCGGAGTGCGCGCCGTAGCCGAGCTCGATCCGGTCGGCGGGCCCGAACCGCAGGCCGTCCGCGTCGATCCAGCGGTCGATGTCGTCGATCATGCCCCGCCAGGAACCCATGCCCTCCAGCCCGGGCGCGGAGATCACGGCCGGGCCGAGCACCACCCGGGAACCGACGGCCAGCACCGCCTCGGCCACGGCTTCACCGGAGAAGTACATCTCGGCGCTGGTGGTCACCCCGGCGCGGAGCATCTCCACCGAGCCGAGCTCCATGCCCGCGCGGATGTCCGCGGGCCGCAGCCGCGCCTCCGCGGGCCAGATCACCTCGCGCAGCCAGCGCAGCAGCGGCAGGTCGCCGCCCATGCCGCGCAGCAACGTCATCGGGCTGTGCGCGTGCGCGTTGATGAGGCCGGGCAGCAGGATTCCGCCGCACTCGCGCACCACGGTGTCCTGCGCGCGCGGCGGCGCCCCCTCGCGCGGGCCGCAGTAGCCGATGCGGCCGTGCTCGTCGACGTCCACGACGGCGTCGCGGATCACCGAGCAGTCGGCATCGCAGGGAACGGCGATCGGGGCGTGCAGGCGCAGGGCGGTCGGCATGGGCGCATTCTGCCGCAGCGGTGCGCCGTCCGGAACGGCGGTGGCATCCCACCGCACCGTCCACTGTGGATGGACGGTGCGGTGGGAGGTCAGTCGTCCATCAGGCCGGTTCGCCACGCCCAGGACGCCGTCTCCACCCGGTTCCGGGCGCCGATCTTCGTCTGCGCCGCCGCCAGGTGCGTCTTCACCGTGGACAGCGACATGAACAGCTCGCCGCCGATCTCCACGTTCGTCAGGCCGCGCGCGGTCGCCCGCACCACGTCCAGCTCCCGCTCGGTCAGCTCCTCGCGCAGCGGTTGCACGCCGCGCCGCGGCCGCTCCGGCGGTTTCGCGAAGTGCTTCAGCAGCCGCACCGTGATCTGCGGCGACACCAGGGCGTCCCCGCGCGAGGCGGCGTTGATCGCCTCGATCAGCAGCGCCGGGCCCGCGTCCTTGAGCAGGAAGCCGCTCGCGCCGTTCGCCAGCGCCGAAGCCACGTACTCGTCCAGGTCGAAGGTGGTCACCACGACCACCTTGATCGGGTCGGTGACGTCCGGGCCCGCGAGCTGCTTGGTGGCCTCCAGGCCGTCCAGCCCGGGCATCCGGATGTCCATCAGGCAGACGTCCGGCCGCAGCTCCCGGGCCTTGTTCACCGCGTCCAGCCCGTTGGCGACGTCGGCGACGACCTCGATGCCGTCCTGCGACTCCAGGATCATCCGAAAGCCGGCCCGCACCATCTCCTGGTCGTCCGCGATCAGCACCCGGATCATCGGTTTCCCCTCCTCGTCGTGCACCGCGCGCTCACCCGGCCTCGCGCTCGGCCAGCGGGAGCCATGCCTCGACCCGCCAACCGGCGTCCGGCACCGGTCCTGCGCTGAAGCGGCCGCCGAGCAGCTCGATCCGCTCGCGCATGCCGACGAGACCGTATCCTCCGGAGCCGCCGGCCGGTGCGGCGCGCTGGCCGGAACCGTCGTCGGTGACGCGGATGTGCAGGTGCTCCTGCGGGGAGCGCACCACCACGCGGATCGCGGTGGCGTCCGGCGCGTGCTTGCCCGCGTTCGTCACCGATTCCTGCACCAGGCGCAGCGCGGAGCGGGCGACCTCCTGCGGGACCTCCCGGTCCAGTTCGAGCCGCAGCGACACCTTCGGGCCCGCGCCCTCGGCGAGCGCGGTGAGGTCGGCGGCGAGGTCGGTGGTGGCCTGCTCGGTGGCGCCGCTGGTACCGGCGGGTTCCGCGCCGCGCATGCTCGCCACCAGCCTGCGCATCGCCACCAGCGCTTCGGTGCCGCTGCCCGCGATGCGCTCCATCGCCTCCACCGCCGCCTCCGGTTTCTGCGCGGCCACCAGCTGCGCGGCCTGCGCCTGCACCACGATGCCGGTGACGTGGTGGGCGACGACGTCGTGCAGCTCCCGGGCCAGCGCGAGCCGTTCGGCCTGCTGCGCCTGCTCCACCGCGGTGTTCACCGTGCGGCTCCGCTCCCCGTCCCTGGCCCGGAAGTACAGCCCGGAGCCGACGGCGAGCGCCAGCAGCAGACCGCCCAGCATCAGCGCCTGCAGCGCCCCGCCCCCGCTGCCGGCGAACGGGCCACCGGGGATGAGGATCGCCGCGACCAGCGCCGCACCGGTCAACGCCGCACCGGCGAGCAGTGCCCGCCGACTGCTCGCATACCGCACCAGGTAGGCCAGCACCAGCATCCCGGCCGCGACCGACGAGACCGGCACCACTTCCAGCAGCCCGTTGTACGGCGACTCCTGTCCGATGAGCCGAGCCGCCACCCCCGCGCACAGCGTCGCGGTCGCGGCCAGCAGCGCGACCTCCACCGGCCGCAACGGTGCGATCACCGCGAGCGCGGCGAGCACCAGCGAGCCCAACAGCACCACCAGGCCCGACACCGACCCGTCGAACGTGGACCCGGCGTCCACGAACAGCAGCACCGACAGCCCGGCGATCATCGGCCACTGGCGGCGGAACAGCTCCCGCAGCGGCGTCGAGGCGGCGCTGAGCTGCCAGCCGCGCAGGTACGTCCCGGTGCCCACCGCCAGCAGCAGCTGGAGCACCCCGAGCGCGACGATCTGCCCCGGCGAATCCTGCACGCCGCGCAGGTACATCGCCCCGAAGCAGGCGAGCACCAGCCCCGCCGTGACCGGCAACGCCTTCAACGGTGACAACCGCCGGTGCGCGAACAGCACCAGCAGCATCCCCGCCACGTTCTCGGTGGGCAGGATCGTGCCCAGCCCCGCCGAGTGCGGCTCGGCCCCGGCGATCCGGATCATCGCGCTGGACAGCAGCAGCACGGCCGCCGCGGCGGCCGAGCACACCACCGGGTGGCGGCGCCCCCGCACCGCCAGCAGCGCGAGCAGCGCGGCACCGGGAGCGGCGACCGGGCCGGTCCCCCCGCGTTTCACGAGCAGCACGACATCCGCGCAGCACAGCAAGGTCATCAGCGCGGCGAGGAACCACGGCGCCCGCACGAGACGACCGAGTCGCTGCGCCGACATCTCGGGCGTCGGGCTGGAACTCACGACGCGACCCTAATCCCCGGTCCGCGCGCGACGGCCCGGCCGAATGGTCCGAAACATCGCCCGATCGGACATCGAACGGTGTCCGGCCGACCGACGCGCCGCACCACCGCCGCACGAGAACGTGTTCCCCGGAAGCGCAGTGGCGGCCGGTCGCGCACCGGCGGGCGGAAGGAGATCGCGGTGGCGGCTGCACCGGAACACACCTCGACGGCGTTGCTGGAGGCGCGGGGCCTGACCACGTTCCCGCAGCTGTTCGGCGTGGACTTCGCACTGGCGGGCGGCACGGTCGCCGCGCTCGACGGCCCTTCTCGGGAGCCGAAGACGTGGCTGCTGCAGGTGCTCGCGGGATTGCGCCGCCCGGACTCGGGGACGGTGCTGTTCGACGGGGTGCGCCTCGACGCGCTCGCCGACCACGAGCTGCGGGAGGTGCGGCAGCGCCGCTTCGGGTTCGTGTTCGCGGACGGGATGCTGGTCCCGGAGCTGACCACCGCGGAGAACTGCGCGCTGCCGCAGATGCTGGCCGGGGCCGAGCGGGAGATCGCGGTGCACCGCGCGGACGGGGTGCTGCGCGAGTTCGGCCTGGAGCGGGTGCGGGACCGCTTCCCCGGGCAGCTCTCCGCGGCTCAGATCGAGCGGCTGACCGTGGCGCGGGCGATGGCCCACCGGCCGAACGTGATCTTCGCGGATTCCCCGGAGCTGACCGCGTCCACCACGGCGGAACTGCTGGATGCGGCCCGCGCGCACGGCATCGCGGTGGTGCTGGCGACCGCGGAGCCCGCGCTGCTCGCCAGGGCCGAGCAGGTGCTGCGGCTCGGCGCGCGCACGCCGGAGCTCGCGGTCGCGGCCTGACCGGGCGCGGCGTGCCGACCGGAAGTAGGAGGCGGGCCGACCCTTCGGCCGATCCCGGCCCTCCCCGCGGGCGGTGATGCTGGGGGCACTCGCCGACTCGGAGGTACCGCCATGCTGACCGTCACCGCCACCGCGCTCGGCACCATCGCCGCGGGGGCGGTGCTGCTGCTGATGGCCGTGAGCTCGCTGCTGCCCGACGTCGTCGAACACCGCGGCCGCGCCCTGCTCACCCCGAAGGCGAACGACCCGGCTTGACGACCGCCCCGCCGACCGGTCAGACCCGGTCGAAGAGGAGGTCGCGGATCTCGCGGCCCTCGTCGTGGGCGCGGCTCTCGAACTTGGTGACCGGCCGCCACTCGGGCCGCGGCGCCCACCCGCCGGGCTCGTCGGCGCACCGGTTGCGCAGCTCCGGTTCCGCCGAGCACACCTCGAGCATCTGCTCGGCGTAGTTCTCCCAGTCGGTCGCCAGGTGCACGTACCCGCCGGGGGCCAGCCGGGAGGCGATCAGCGCGATCGTCTCCGGCTGCACCAGCCGCCGCTTGTGGTGCCGCTTCTTCGGCCACGGGTCCGGGAAGAAGATCCGCACCCCGGCCAGCGAGCCCGGCCGCACGTGCTCGCGCAGCAGCACCACCGCGTCGCCGCGCAGCAGCCGCAGGTTCGACAGCTCCAGGTGTTCGGCGCGCAGCAGCAGCTGTGCCAGACCCGGCTTGTAGACCTCCACCGCGAGGTGGTCGACCTCGGGCGCGGCGGCGGCCAGCTGCGCGGTGCTCTCGCCCATGCCGGAACCGATCTCCAGCACCAGCGGGGCCTCGCGGCCGAACCAGGCCGCCGCGTCCAGCGGTCCGGGCGGCAGCGCGTCCACCGAGTCGCCCATCGAAGGCCAGTGCCGGTCCCACGCGCGCTGCTGGCCGACGGTCATCCGCTCGCCGCGCTGGACGTAGCTGACGATCGTGCGCCGGTGCTGGACCTGCTGGTCGGAAGTGCTCATCGAGAGGTGAGTATCGCAAACCCCCCGGGCAGGGCCGCTACCAGGATTCGACGACCGGCAGCGCGGCGAGCAACCCGGCGGTGCCGCTGAGCGGCAGCGGCGGCGGTGGCCCGTCGGTGTAGGCGGCGACGACCTGGACCCAGCCGGGGTGGTCGTCGGTGAGCGCGACGGTCGTCGGCGCCTGCCTGGTGCCGCGTTCGGAGGGCGCGTACTCCCAGTACCCGGTCTCGCCGTTGCCCGCCCAGGGCACGAACACCCAGCCGCCGCGGCTGACGAGCAGGCGGTGCACGTCGTCCTCGAACGCGAAGCCCTCGTTCCGCGAGGACAGCTCGCCGCGGTCCAGCGCCCGCAGCCACCACGGGGAGGGCAGCCTGCTCACCGGGCCGTGCAGCTTGCGGTAGAGGTCGAGCACCTTCTGCTCGGCGGCGGTGTGGATCCAGCTCCCGCGCAGCGAGGCGGGTGCGGCGGCTTCGGCGGCCGTGGGGTGCGCCTCGGTGGCCAGTGACCACTCCAGCCGGGGAACCGGTTCGAGGAGCACGTCGGTCTGGTTTCGCCGGGGACGCGGCGGATCGCGCCGCTCCGGCGAGCACTCGGTCGAATGCACCATGCCCACCAATCTGCTGTTGGAAGAAGCACGCTGGACCGCTGTGGCGGTCGGCGTGGCGCATGCACCTCAGCGACGTTGATGTGGAGGCACGCGTCCTGCCTTATGCATTACCACAGGCCGACGATCATGTGAAGTTTCCGACACCGGTTGTGAACCATCGCATATCGGACTCGTTCGAGTGGTCGAGTCGACAGCGGGGCCGGGAGGCGGTGGAGTGGAGCCGTGGAACGCACCGTGCAGCGGGTGGAGGTCGACGGCGGGGTCGCCGTCGGGCTCGACGGGTCGCCGTCCTCGTTGCGCGCGCTGGACGTGGCCGCGCACGAGGCGGAGCTGCGGTCGGGGGTGCTGCACGTGGTGCGGGCGTGGAGCATGCGCACGGCGCCGCGGCCCGCGGACTGCCCGCCGGGAGCGGTGCCGAGCATGGACGCCTACCAGCGGTCGGTGGACGAATCGGCGGAGCGGATCGTGCGCGACCGGCTGGGTCCGGCGCCCCGGATCCCGGTGCAGCGGCACATCGTGCACTCCCCGTCACCGCAGGCGCTGCTGTCGGCGTCCCGCGGCGCGGACCTGCTGGTGGTGGGCCATCGCGGTCGCGGCGGATTCGCGGGCCTGCTGCTGGGCTCGGTCGCCGAACAATGCGTCCGCCACGCGGCCTGCCCGGTCCTCGTGGTGCGTCCGGCCGTGTGAGGCGGATCCGCCGAGCCGGAAGAAGAACCAAGATCCACTGGGAAAAGCACAGGGCCCGGGCCATCCCCCGAATGACAGCCCGGGCCCTCCCCCGTCCCGACCGCCGGCGCCCCCGAGCGCTGCTGCAGTCGGTCGATTCTGTTGTGCCGCACGGTCTTCGCGCCTCGCGAGCGCTCGACCGCCCCGGAGGTGTCGAGCCGGGCCCGGCACCTTGGTCCCTGATCCACCGTGGTGCGAATTCCGCTGTTCCGGCGTACGGCCGATGGTGCGGCCGAAGCGGATTCCGATCGGAACTGCGATCACGGCTCGATCTTGCCGAGATCTTATCTTCCGGGGTGATCAGCCTCTCGGGCGGGCCGGGTAACGCCGTGGCGCAGGCCGCACCGGCCGCTCAGGCGTCCCTGCGCCGGGTCACGACGATCGCCGCAGCGAGCGAGACGACCGCGAACGCCGCGAAGTACGCCAGCGAGGCCCACGGTCCGAGCGGCACCGCGCTCGGGTCCGGGTAGGTCGTCAGGAAGCGGCCGCCGACGTTGAACGGCATCCACTGCACCAGGTCGGGGCCGATGTTGGGGACGAGCGCGATGAGCGACTCCCCGAGCAGCACCCACACGATCAGCAGCGTCACCGCGCCCGCGGTCTGCCGCAGCAGCGTCCCGATGCCGAGCGCGAGCACGGCGGTCACGGCGAACACCGGTCCGGCGCCCGCGACCTCGCGGATCCGGTCGGCGCTGTCCAGCGCCAGTTCGGGCCCGGGAGCGAGCAGTTGGGCGAGCCCCCAGGAACCGAAGCCGGCCAGCTCGCCCAGCACGAACCCGGTGATGCCGACGACCGCGGCCTTCGACAGCAGCACCGAGGCCCGGTTGGGCGCGGCCTGGAACGTGGCGCGGATGGTGCCGAAGCGGTATTCGGTGGTGATCGCCAGCACGGCCATCACGAGCACGACCATCAGCCCGAACTGGTGGCCGGACATGGCCCCGCCGACGGAGAGGCCCTCGTCGGCGGAGGCGGCCATGGCACCGGCGAAGGAGATGGGCAGTCCGACGGCGAGCGCCGCGCACCACCACGGCGACCGGGTGGAGAACAGCTTGATGCGTTCCACGGCGAGCAGGGTCATCGGACATCCTTCCCGGCGGTGGCGAGCGCGCCGCCGAAATCGGTCTGGTATTCCACGGCGTCCCCGGTGAGCTGCATGAACGCTTCTTCCAGCGAACCGCGCTGCGGGGACAGCTCGTGCAGCACGACGCCGTGCGCGGCGGCGATCTCGCCGATCCGGTCGCTCTCGGCGCCGGTCACGACGATCGTGTCGGGCGCGGTGGGGTCGGCGGGCTTGACGACGATGCCCGCCGCGGCGAGCAGTTCGCGCAGCCGGGCCGCCTGCGGGGAGCGGACGGTCAGCGAGGTGAGACCCGCGCCCGCCACGAACTCGTCGGTGCTGCACTGGGCGATCAGCTCGCCCTTGCCGACGACGACGAGCTGTTCGGCGGTCAGCGACATCTCGGTGAGCAGGTGGCTGGAGACGAACACCGTGCGGCCCTCGTCGGCGAGCTTGCGCATGAAGCGGCGGATCCAGTGGATGCCTTCGGGGTCGAGCCCGTTGACGGGTTCGTCGAACAGCAGGATCTTCGGGTCGCCGAGCAGGGCGGCGGCGATGCCGAGCCGCTGCGACATCCCGAGGGAGAACCCGCCGGCGCGCTTCCCGGCGACCTCGCCGAGGCCGACCATGTCGAGGACCTCGTCGACGCGGGACACCGGGATGCGGTTGGACTTCGCGAGCCAGCGCAGGTGGTCGTGCGCCGAGCGGTTCGGGTGCACCCACTTGGCGTCGATGAGCGCGCCGACGGTGCGCAGCGGTTCGCGCAGCTCGCCGTACAGCTTGCCGTCGACCCGCACGCTGCCCGCGGTCGGGCGGTCCAGGCCGAGGATCATGCGCATCGTGGTGGACTTGCCCGCGCCGTTCGGCCCGAGGAATCCGGTGACGGTGCCGGGCTTCGCGGTGAACGACAGGTCGTTGACGGCGACCTTCGACCCGTATCGCTTGGTGAGGCCTTCAGCCTCGATCATGGTGACCTCCGAGTGCGGGGCGCGCCTCGGCGGTGGTCCGGGCGCCGAGGTGAACTCTGCCCGGCGCGGTGGGTCGGGCACCTCGGTCGTCCGGCCACGACGGGTGAGCCGTTCGGCCTGTTCGGACGGGTCCCCGCGTAGTTCTTGCGTACTACCCGCGGACCGTTCGGCCGGCTCGCGCCCGTCCGTTCCGCAGCGGCGGCGGAGCGGCTGAGCAGCCGACCGCGCCGCCGCGGATGCGCAGCGGTTCCCGCGCGAGGACGGCGAGGTCGCCGGGGTGCGGACGGACGTCGCGGCCGCGCCGAGGAAGCGGCGGCGCGGGCACCGCCGAGGTTTCCGCCACGGCCCCACGACGGGAGCGGGGCGACGAGATCAGGGGAACCAGCGGGCGAGAGCGGCGACCACGCCGTCCTCGGTGACGGGCCCGGTGGTCTCGGTGGCGGCGGCGCGGACCTGCTCGGGAGCCTGGCCCATGGCGACGCCGTGCGCGGCCCAGCGCAGCATCTGCACGTCGTTGGTGCCGTCCCCGGCCGCGAAGGTGTCCTCTGCGGACACTCCGAGCTCGGTGCGCAGCTTCTCCAGCGCGGCGCCCTTGGTGACCCCGGCGGGCACCACCGTCACCCACGGTTCGTAGTGGTCGATGGTGGTGGTGCAGCCGGGGAGCTCGGTGTCGGCGAGCGCGTCGAACACCTCCTGCGGCGGGTGGTCCTCCCAGTTCGCGATGAGCCGCGGCACGGGGGCCGAGACCAGTTCGTCGAGGGACGCGAGCCGCTGCGGCCCGTGCAGCTGGTACTCGCGGAACGGGCTGGTGACGAGGCTGCCGGTGCCGACCTGCTCCACCGCGTAGGAGGCGCCGGGCAGCAGCGGGGCGAGGCGCGCGTGCACCGGCGCCGGGTCGAAGGTCTCCACGGCCAGCGCGTCGCCGGTGGCGGCGTCGAGGGTGACCGCGCCGTTCGAGCACAGCGCCACCCCGCTGTCGAGGCCGAGTTCGCGCAGCACCGGCAGCGTGCCGAGCATGCTGCGCCCGGTCGCGATCACGACGTGCGCGCCGGCGGCCGCGACGCGGCGGACCGCGTCCCGCACCGCCGGCGAGATGGTCTGCGAGTCGGGGTCGAGCAGCGTTCCGTCCACGTCGAGCGCGACGAGCCTGGGCTTCCATGCGGGATCGGGCACGCCGACCAGGCTAGCCGCCACCAGCGCGAACGTGCCGCCCCGGCGGGCGGCCGCGCACCTCGATCTCGCGCGGCGGGGCCACCGGATCTCCGTCGGGAGAGGGACGGGTCGTCCCGGGGCGCCGGGACGGGACGGATGTGCCGTCCCTCGATGCGGACGTTCTCCCCCGGGGCGCGGGGAGGGGCCTCAGCGTTCGCCGAGGCGGACCAGGCCGGTCTCGTAGGCGACGATCACCGCCTGCACCCGGTCCCGGACGCCGAGCTTCGCCAGCACCCGGCCGACGTGGGTCTTCACGGTGGCTTCGGAGACGTGCAGGGTCGCGGCCAGTTCCTGGTTGTTGAGCCCCTTGCCCACCAGCGCCAGCACTTCTCGCTCCCGCTCGGTCAGCACGTCGAGCGCGGCGCGGTCCCGGACGCCGGCGGTGGAGGTGTCCAGGAACCGCTCCAGCAGCCGCCGGGTGACGCTGGGCGCGACGACCGCGTCGCCGACCGCGACGGACCGCACCGCCGCTACCAGGCCGCTCGGCTGGATGTCCTTGAGCAGGAATCCGCTCGCTCCACCGCGGAGGGCGGCCAGGGAGTACTCGTCCAGGTCGAACGTGGTGAGCACCAGGACCTTCGCGTTGCAGTCGGCGGTGATCAGCCGGGTCGCCTCGATGCCGTCCAGCACCGGCATCCGCACGTCCATCAGCACCACGTCCGGGTCGAGCCGCCGGGCGAGCCGCACGGCCTCCGCACCGTCGCCGGCATCGCCCACGACCTCGATGTCCGGGTGCGCGTCGAGCACCATGCGGAACCCCATGCGCATCAGTTCCTGGTCGTCGACGAGCAGCACCCGGATCATGGCCACCGACCCTAAGCGCCCGGGCGGTCCGGGGGGCCGGTTCCGGATGATCTCCGTGACAACCCTCGCCGGCCCTACCCGCCCGCGGTGACCGCGGGCGGCGCGCCGGACGGCGTCCCGTCGTGCCGGAGCCCGATGTGCCACAGGTCGCGCCAGAGCAGCTCCCACGGCCGCCGGGGCTCCGCCACCACCCACACGGGAGTGCCCTCGTACAGCGACGGCAGGCCGGTGCGCACCGTGTCCGCCCGCCGCACGGAACCGAAGTGGCGGAGGAGGAAGTCCCGCCGCCCGCCCACATAGATCGCGCTCCGGACGTGCTCGGCGGGCCTGCCGAACGCCCAGTACCCCCGGCTCGCGCTGTACACCTCGGTCCGGCCGTAGTGGTGCACCGCGCTCGCCACCCAGTAGTCCTCGGCGATCACCGGTGCCGCGTGTTCCTGGGCGTTGCGCTCGACGATCGCGGTGAGCTCCGGCCAGCCCACGCTGCCGGTGCCCACCAGGTCGAACCGCGGGATCAGCGCGACCGGCAGCACCGGCAACGTCGCCACGGCGGCGACCAGCGCGGAGACCGCGTACAGCCGCACGGAGAACCACCGCGCCCGGAGCTGGACGGCACCGACCGCGAACAGCAGCCCGTACGCGCCGGCCGAGTAGTACGGCCGCGATTCCGTCAGCGCCACCAGCACGGCCACCCCGAGGACCGTCCAGCCGAGGAAGCGGTACGGCCGCAGCTCCGGCGCGCGCAGCAATCGCCAGCAGCCGAAGCACACCAGCACTCCGCCGGGAATTCCCGCGCACAGCACCACGGCGGGCAGCAGGAGCACGCCGAAGGAGCTCTCCGCGGCGACGGCCTCGCCCATGCTCAGCTGCGGCCAGCCGTGGGTGGCCTGCCACCACAGCGTCGGCGCCGCGGTGAGCAGCGCGCCCGCCGCACCGGCCCACAGCAGCGGGCGGCGCAGCAACGACCGCGGCCCGGCGCACAGCAGCACGAGCCCCAGCACCAGCCACAGCACCGGGATCAGCAGCTTGACCTGCATCGCCAGGGCCGTGCAGGCACAGGCCGCGAGCAGCAGCCGGTCCTGCCGCACGCCCTGCTCGCGCAGCCGCACCCAGCGGACCAGCGGCCACAGCACCGCGGTCCACAGCAACGGGTCGAAGGAGACGGTCGCGAGCATGTGCCCGCCCGCCGACGTCTGCCCGGCGACCGCCCAGGCCCCGCCCGCCAGCAGCTGCGCCCGGCGATCACCGCCGAACTCCCGCGCGAGCAGGGCCGTCAGCACGACCCCGGTTCCCGCCGCGAGCGCGGGCAGCAGCCGCAGCGCGAGCAGCGAACCGGGGAACGCGGTGTCGGCAAGCAGCGCGATCAGCGGCACCAGCGGAGGCTGGTCGACATACCCCCAGTCCAGGTGGTGCCCGGCGGCGAGGAAGTACAGCTCGTCGGCGTAGATCCCGTAACGGCCGCTGGTGAGCAGCAGCACCCCGATCACGGCGGCGGCGATCAGCAGCAGCGGCCGGGTGGCGAGCGCGGGCAACGCGGATGGTGCGGCGGCGGTACCCGGTGCGGGCGGTGGAACGAGGCGGGAACGCTCATCGAGTGCGGGCGGCATGACCACTTCCCGGTTCGGGGCTAGGACCGGCCCAGACTCCGGCGCGGACCGCTGCGCGCGCGTCCGCCTGAGCGTTGAACCCGGCACCGCCGCACGTCCCACCGGGGTAGGACGTCAGCTCATCCCGGCGACGCACGGCACCCGACCGGCGACCTGGGGATTTGTCGACAAGTGGCCGAATCCCCGGCGACATGTCGACCGGTCGACCCGGTGGGACAGGGGCGCGGCGTTCGCGCCGGGACCGCCGATCAGTTCGGCGCAGCCGCGTCGGAGCTCACCAGCGGCAGCACCGCGTGCACCCGCCAGCCGCCCTCCGGCCGGGGTCCCGCGATCAGCGCCCCGCCGTACAGCGCGGCCCGCTCGCGCATCCCGGCCAGCCCGTTCCCCTCGCCCGAGCCGGTTCCGGCGAGCACGGCGGCCGACGGCGACCCGTCGTCGCTGATCTCCAGCCCGACGGCGCGGCCGTCGTTGTCCACCCGCACGACCGCCGCTCCGCCGCCGTGCTTGAGCACGTTCGTCAGCGCCTCCTGCGCGATCCGGTACACGGCGAGGCCGAGCCCCGTCGGCAGGCCATCGACATCCCCGGTGAGTTCGAGCCGCACCGGGAGGTCCGGGCGCCGCACCCGGTCGACCAGTTCGCGCAGGCTCACCGACCCGGGCGGCGGGGGCCAGGCCCCGCCCTCGGCCGGGTCGCGCAGCACCTCCAGCAGACCGCGCAGCTCGGCCAGCGCCGTCCGGCCCGTGTCGCCGATCGTGCGGGCCGCCCGCTCGGCGAGTTCGGGATCGGTGCGCAGCGCGTAGCTCGCCCCGTCGGCCTGCGCGATCATCACGCTGAGCGAGTGCGCGAGCACGTCGTGGATCTCGCGGGCGATGCGGTTGCGCTCCTCGGCGACGGCGAGGCGAGCCCGCCGGTCCCGCTCGAATTCCGCGCGCCGCAGCCGGTCCTCGACCTCCCGCAGGTGCGCGCGCCGGGCGGCGATGAATTCGCCGAGCGCCCAGAGCAATGCGGTGAGCAGCAGGTGGAACAGCGTCGCGCTGACCACCGCGAGCTCCGGCCACCCGGACGGGAGCGGGCCGACGGCCACCAGTCCGGTCAGCACGACCAGGTTGAACGCCACGGCCAGCACGGCCCCGGCCCACCGACGCCCGGCCACGACCAGTCCGTACAGCACCAGGAACACCGCTACCTGCCCCGGGTTGACCAGCGGCCGCAGCGCCAGGACCACGTGCGTCCCGACCGCCCCGGCGAGGACTCCGGTCGCGGCGAGCAACGGGGCGCGGCGGCGCAACGCGACCGGCGCGCAGGCGAGCAGTTCGAGGTACGGCGGCAGTTCGCGCCACCCCAGGCCGTACGCGTCGGGTTCGGAGATCAGGAAGGCGACGAACAGCAGTGCCGCGGTCCACCCGTCCACGGCCGTCGGATGCGCCCGCGCCCACGCGCTCCAGTTCCGCATCGGCCCAGCGTAGGCGCGGAGCATCGCCGGATCGTCATACTCGCGGCGCGTTCCCGTCCTACCGGGGTCGTAGTCGAGCCTCCGCCCGGAGCGGGGTCCGCGGTCGGATCAGCCGGTGCCGGTGCGGGGTTCCGCGTCGAGGTGGCCGCTGGTGCGGGCGCTGATCTCCTCCTGCAGCGACTTCTCCCGCTGCTTGGTGCGCAGCCGGGCGAGCAGCCAGATCGTGATGCCGTGCGCGACCGCGAGCACCAGCAGCAGCACGCCGACCCGGGTGAGCAGGGCGTGCAACGGGTCGCCGCCGCCCATCCGGACGGTGGACAGCAGCGCCAGCACGCCGAGCGTCGTCAAGTGGAACAGGACGGTGATCAGCTGGTTCGCCGAGTCGGCGACCTTGCCGTCCGGGTAGGCCGCGGCCAGGTAGGTGGTGCCGCTGCGGCGCAGCAGCCACCCGTCGACGAAGACCAGCGCGGTGCCGATGACCAGGAATGCGAGGGTGTAGCCGGTTTCCACGGGTATCACCGAATTCCGCTGTCGAGTGCGTGGTGCGCATGTCCGTGCACTCGCCGGGTTCCCGGGTAGATCGTCGGGCAAACCGATCTCGGCCCCGGCTCGTGGCAGGATGGCCGCGATCACGGGCCGCGTCCAAGGAGGCAGGGGTGACTTCGCCGGTCGAGCAGCAGCGCTGGGCGGGTCCGCTGTCGGCGTCGGTCGCGCGGATGTGCGCGGGGCTGCGCGGCCAGGTCTGCGAGCGCACCGCCGCCGGGTTCGACGAGGTGCTGCACCGGATGTCCGCCCCGCTGCAGGTGGCGGTGGCAGGCCGGATCAAGTCGGGCAAGTCGACCCTGGTGAACGCGATGATCGGCAGGCGGGTGGCGCCGACCGACGTCGGCGAGTGCACCCGGCTGGTGACCCGCTTCCAGTACGGCACGGTGGACCGGGTCGAGGTGGTGTTCCACGACGGGTCGAAGCAGGCGGTGCCGTTCGACACCGACGGCGGCATCCCGGCCGAACTGGGCGTGGAGCCGGAGCGGGTGTCGCACCTGGAGGCGTACCTGACGAACGCGGTGCTGCGGGACCTCACGGTCATCGACACCCCGGGCCTGGGTTCGCTGGACGCGGCGTCGGTGGCGCGGACCGAGCAGTTGCTCGGCGCCCGCGAGCCGGACGACCTGGACCCGGTGTCGCGCAGCGCCGTCGCGGGCGCGGAGGCGGTGCTGTACGTGGTGACGCAGGCGGTGCGCGCCGACGACCAGCTGGCGCTGGACGCGTTCACCGCGGCCACCGCGAGCCGGGACGCGGGTCCGGCGAACGCGATCGCGGTGCTGAACAAGGCGGACACCGTCGAACCGGACTCGGTGCCCGGTTCCGGCGGCGAGGTGTGGCGGGCGGCGGAGTCGCTGGCCGCCGAGCAGGCCGCGCTGCTCGGGCCGCGGGTGGCGGAGGTGCTGCCGGTGATCGGCCTGCTCGCCGAGACCGCGGAGACCGGCGGGTTCGGCGCGGCGGACGCGGAGGCGCTGCGCGCGCTGGCGGAGCTGGACGAGGCGGACCGGCTGACGATGCTGATGTCGGCGGACCTGTTCACCGGCTGGGAGTGCGCGGTCCCGGAGCGGGCCCGCGAGCGGCTGCTGGAGCGGCTGGACCTGTACGGGGTGCGGCGGGCGCTCGCGGTGCTCGCGGACGATCCGGAGATCACGGCGGGGGCGCTGCGGCGGGCGCTGCTGGACAGCTCGGGCCTGGCCGGGGTGCTGGGCCGGTTGGACGAGGTGTTCCGGGCGCGCGCCGACGGGATCAAGGCGGCGGCCGCGCTGGCGTCGGTGACGGCGCTGGCGCAGGCGTCCGGCGACGCGGGCGAGCGGCAGCGGGTGCACGACGCGATCGAGGTGCTGCTGAGCAGGCGGGAGGCGCACCAGCTGCGGGTGCTGGAAGCGTTGACGCTGGTGACCTCGGGGGCGGTGCGCTTCCCGGAGGACTTGGCGGCCGAGGTGCTGCGGATCGGCGGCAGCGCCGATCCCGGCGCCCAGCTGGGGTTGGCGGGCCGGCCGCAGCAGGAGCTCGTGGAGTACGCGCTGGAGCGGGCGAGCTGGTGGCGGTCGTTCGCGTCGTTCGGCGCGACGCCCGCGCAGAGCCGCGTCGCGTTCGTGGTGCACCGGGCGTACTTCCTGATCTGGCAGCAGCTGCAGCCCGGCCAGGTCCGGGCACCGGGCTGAGCGGCGGGCGAGCGGAGGGCGCGGCGGTGCGGGACTGGCTTCGACGACGATCTTCACTCGATCGTGGAACCGAGCGGGCGGCCGCCGCGTCGGAACCGGCTGCGGAGGAACCCGCGGAACCGGACGCCGAGTTGGGGGCTGACATGACCGCCGTGCGCATCGACCCGCTCGACCAGGCGCTGTCCGAACGCACCGAGCTGATCAGGCTGTGCCTGTACGCGCTGGACCGGGCCCGCAGCAGCGGCGTCGCCGAACGGATCGCCGAAGGCCTCGACGGCGTCGGGGTGACCCGGCTGCGCCCCGAAGGGCTGCCGTTCGACCCGGCGCGGCACGAGGCCGGTGGCACCGTGGCGACCGACGATCCGGCGCTGGACGGGCTCGTCGCCGAGACCGAGGTACCGGGCTTCGCCGACCGCGATCAGGTGCTGCGCGCCCCGGTCGTCACCGTGTACCAGGTGCGCCCGGGACCAGCGGCGAGCTGAACCGGAAACCCGCCGACCGGGAGGCCGACCGGGACCGGGCCGCCCGGCGTTCCGGCGCGCGCTCGGCGAGGTCGGGCAGCACCGAGCTCACCGACATCAGCAGCAGCACGGCGAGCGCGAGGACGAGTCCGACGACGGTGCCGAGGGTGGTGAGAGTGGTGAGCATGGCGTTCCTCCTAGCCGGTGACCGAGCCCCGCATTCCGAGGTGACACCAGAATCGCTGGTCACCTCCCTGTCGCGGATCGGCCGTGCGGCTCGGCCGCGCTAAGACATCCGGCCAAGGACCGTCCGGCGCACCCGGCCGATCGGTCGAGGGCAGCGGCCCGGCGCCGGGCCGGACGGCCCGGCCGGGTCCGACCAGGTGATCCCCGCCGACCGGACGGCCGGAGCGCCGGACTCCTCGGGACAGCGCCGGGTTCCTCGGGTCGGGTGGCGCCGGGTTCCTCGGATGGGCGGCTCCGGGCGCCGCAGGTCGGGTGATGCCCGGCTCCTCGGGTCAGATGGTGCCCGGCTCCTCGGATGGATGGCTCCGGACGCCGCAGGTCGGGTGGACCCGGGCTCGTCGCTCCGGGTGGACCCGGGCTCCTCGGGTCAGGTGATGCCGGGCTCGTCGGGTCGGGTGGACCGCGCGGGAAGCGGACCGCGAGCGGCCTCGCGGGCGGTACATTCACGGCCGCGCCGCGGCCGGTCCGGTCCGGCGGACCAGCCCGGCGCCGAGCGCGGTGCCCGATGCAGCGACAGGAGCGTGCGCATGACTTCGGCCGGTCCGGCGACGACCGGGGTGCCCGTGGCCGCGGCCACCTTGCCCCAGCAGGTCAAGCAGACCAGGGACCGGCTGTTCGCGCTGCTGCGGGAGGTCGACCCGGACGCGGCCGACTGGGCGGACCGGGTGCGGCGGTCCCGGCCGGTGGTGCCGAGCGTCGTCGTGGTCGGGGAGACGAACCGCGGCAAGAGCTCCCTGGTGAACGCGCTCGTGGACACCCCCGGACTGTCCCCTGTGGACGCTTCGGTGGCGACGTCGACGTACCTGGAGTTCCGGCACGGCGAGCAGTGGCGCGGCCTCGCCTGCTACCCGGCCGACGCGGAGCCGGTGGAGTTCGCGGTGGCCGAACTGCCCGCGTGGTCCTCGGCGCGCACCACCCCGCCCGCGGGCGAGCTGCCGCCGCGGCACCTGCGGATCGAGGCCCCGCTGGACGTGCTGGCCGCGCTGACCGTCGTGGACACCCCGGGGGTCGGCGGCCTCGACTCGGTGCACGGGGAGCTCGCCGCCGAAGCGGCGTCCGCGGCGACCGCGCTGCTGTTCGTCGCCGACGCCTCCGCCCCGTTCACCCGCGGCGAGCTGGACTTCCTGCACGGCGCGGCCGACCGGGTGGAGACCGTGGTGTTCGCGCTCGCCAAGACCGACCAGCACCGCGGCTGGCGCCGGGTGCTGGAGGAGAACCGCGCGCTGCTGGCCGAGCACGCCCCGCGGTTCGCCGACGTGCCGATCCACCCGGTGTCGGCGCGGCTGTGGGAACTCGCCGCGCAGGCGCCGAACGAGCAGGCCGCGACCATGCTGCGGGAGCGGTCCGGGGTGGCCGAGCTGCGCTCCGCGCTGGAGCAGCTGGTCGGCGGCCGGGCGGCGATGCTCGGCGAGGCCAACACGATGCGCGCGCTGTCCACCGTGCTCGGTGAGCTGGCGGTGCGGCTGGCCGCCGAGCAGCGCGCGCTGACCGTCGGCGAGGACGAGGCCGAATCGCTGCGCGCCCGCCGCGACGAGCTCACCGCCTCCCGCCGCTCCTCCACCCGCGGCTGGCAGCTGAAGCTGCGCGGCGAGATCCAGCGCACCCGGGTCGAGGTCAGCCACGAGGTGACCCGGCAGATGCGGGAGGTGCAGAGCTGGTTCCGCCGCGCCATCGACCTCGCCGAGCACGGCGCGCTCGCCGCCCTGCCGCACCAGGTGGACACCGCGCTGCAGATGGTGTCCTCGCGGGTGTCCGGACTGCTGTCGGCGCGGCTGGCGAAGGTCGCCGAGGTGTCGCTGGCGGAGCTGTTCTCCGCGGAGGAGCTGGACGTGATCCGCTCCCAGTTCGCCCGCGGCGCCCAGTCGCCGATCGCGCTGCGGCCGCCGGACAAGCGGGCGCCGACCTCCGAGGACAAGCTGCTGGTGTTCATGGGGATCTCCGGCGGCCTCGGGGTGGGCCGGGCGGCGGCGATGCCGCTGGCCGGGATCGGCGTGGGCGTGCTGAACCCGGTGGTGCTGCCGGTGACGATCGTGCTGGGCCTCGGCGCCGGCTGGTGGATGGCCCGCACCCGCAAGCACGCGGCGGACAAGCAGCACCTCAAGCAGTGGCTCACCGAGGCCATCGCGGACGCGCGCTCCGCCCTGGACCAGCTGGTGTCCGAACAGCTCATCGAGGCGGAGCAGCAGCTGTCGCTGGCGCTGGACGACGCGCTGGGCAGGCGCATCGAGTCGATCGAGGCGGAGCTGCGGGAGGTCGACAAGGCGCTGAAGATGGACGCCGCCGAGCGCAGCCGCCGGTTGCACACCGCCGAGCAGCGCCTCGCCGAGACCCGCACCGGCCGGGACCGCGCGGAGCACCTGCTCGGCGCGATCCGGGGCCTCCGCGACCGCGCCGAGTGACAGGTGCCGACTGACAGGTGCCGCCTGGCAGGTGCCGGTTGCCGGGTCAGGGCAGCAGCACCAGCTTCCCGCCCGGGTGCCCTTCGGCGAGGAACCGGTGCGCCGCCGCGGCCTCGGCCAGCGGGAAGGTCCGCGCGATCGGCAGCTCCAGCCGTCCGGCGGCCGCCGCGGGCAGCAGCCGCTGCCACGCCGCCGCGCGGAGCTCGGTGCCCGGATCGGCGCCGGGACCACCGCCGACGAGCCGGATCCCGTCCGCTGCGCGGTGGAACGCGGCGGCGCTGGTGATCCGGTCCGGGGCCACGACCGCCAGCGAGACGTCGATCGCCTCGTCGGTGCCGACGGTGTCGATCGCGCCCGCGACGCCGTCCGGCGCGGCCGCGCGCACCCGCTCCAGCAGACCGTCCCCGTAGGACACCGGCACGACGCCGAGCCCGCGCAGCCGCTCGTGCCGGGATTCGCCCGCCGTGCCCACGACCCGCGCCCCCGCGGCCACCGCGAGCTGGGCGGCGAGCACGCCCACCGCACCGGACGCGCCGTGCACCAGCACCGTCCGGTCCTCGACGTCGCCGAGCAGCGACAGCAGGTGCACCGCGGTGCCGCCCGCGAGCAGCAGCCCGGACGCGCTCTCCCAGGACAACCCGGCCGGTTTCGGGACGACGGCGCTCGCGGGCACGTCCACCTCGCCCGCGTAGGCACCGGGCGCGGGGTGCACCACCACCTCGTCCCCGACGGAGATCGGACCGGCCGCCCCGGTGGCGCCCTCGCCGACGGCGGTGACCACGCCGGCGAGCTCGTTGCCCACGGGCAGCGGCAGCTTCGCCGGGTCGGAGCCGAAGGCACCGCTGTAGAGCTTGTGGTCGATCGGGTTCACCCCGATCGCGCGGGCTTCGACCACGACGCGGCCGGGGCCGGGCGGAGCCACCTCGGCGTCGACGGCGGACAGGACTTCCGGGCCACCGAACGCGGTGGCGACGATGCGAACGACCATGACCGGCACAACACCGCCCCCGCTCACCGGATTCCCGGTCGAGCGGCTGACGCGGCGGAACCGGACGGCTCTACGCTGCGTCGTAGCGGTGAGCCGAGGCCGAAGTGGGGGTCGAGATGTACATCGAGGAGACAGGTGCCGGGGACGGCGACATCAAGGTCACCGTCGAAGGCGTGGAGTACACCGCCGAGGCGAACTACGACCTCGACGGCGACGGCGTGGACGACGCGGTCACGATCCTGACCGAGGACGGCCACGTGGCCTACCTCGACGAGGACGCCGACGGTTCCGCCGAGGTGATGCAGACCGTGGACGCGGACGGCACCGTCGTCGGCCAGGCCCGCTTCGACGCCACCACCGGCGACTGGGTCGCCGAGCAGCCGGAGCAGCACCCCGGCGCGGCCGACCCGCGGCACCCGGCCGGAGCGCCCCTGGTCATCGACGCCCCGGGCGGCGAGCAGCAGGTCGGACCGGCCACCGAGGACACCGACGACGACGGCCGCCCCGACACCGCGGTGGTCACCACCGAGCGCGGCACGATGCTGGTCACCGATGTGGACGGCGACGGCTCCGCCGACCAGCTGGTGGAGATCGGCGACTCCGGCGAGGTCACCATCACCCACCACACCGGCGCAGGGGAGTGGACCGTGGTCGAGCAGGGCACCCTCGACGAGCAGGGCCGGTACGTGCCCGCCCCGCACCCGGCGGTGGGCGCGACCGACGATGCGACGTGGACGTTCGGCGATCCGGAACCGCCGCAGGACCGGGCCCAGCAGGTCGCCCAGGAACGGCCCGCGACCTGCTCCGATTCGGACGCCGCCTGGAGCTGAGTCCCCCCGCCACGCCGAGCGCTCGAATTCCTCCTATCCGGTGGAATCCGAGCGCTTTTCGCGGTCCGGTCCGGGGTGCGAACGGCACGGGATGTCCGCCCGGCCGTCACCTCTCGTTCGCGGGGCTGTCCGCTTCGCCGGAAATCCTTGGTCATCCGTGCGCGCGGGCGACCGAATTTTCGTCTAGACCTCTAGGTCCCCGGGGTTCTGAATCGATCCCCTTATCGTTCCTGTGAGAGAACCTACACAGCTGATCTCCATTGCGGGCGCCCGGCACCGTTAGCCTCGGTGCATCCCTTTCCAAGCTCCTCCCGTTCTGCGGGTGGGGCGAAGCATTCTCTGAACACGCCGGTGGCACCGCCGCCGCCGGACGAGCATTCCGGGCTGTGGCGCCCAGTCAGGAGACACGAAGCGATGACCGCCTTGACCATCCCAGGTCTCGACCAGGCACCCACCGATCACGCACGCCTGCTGTCGTGGGTGCGCGAGGTCGCCGAGCTGACCACGCCCGAGCGGGTGGTGTGGTGCGACGGCTCCCAGGAGGAATGGACGCGGCTGACCGACGAGCTGGTCGAGGCGGGCACCTACACCCGGCTGGAGAAGAAGCCCAACTCGTTCTGGGCCGCCTCGGACCCGACCGACGTGGCGCGCGTCGAGGAGCGGACCTACATCTGCTCCCGGGAGCGCAAGGACGCGGGCGTCACCAACAACTGGATGCAGCCCGACGAGATGAAAGCGATCATGACCGAGCTCTACCGGGGCTCGATGCGCGGTCGCACGATGTACGTCATCCCGTTCTGCATGGGTCCGCTGGACGCCGACGAGCCGAAGCTGGGCGTCGAGATCAGCGACAGCGCCTACGTGGTGACCTCCATGCACATCATGACCCGGATGGGCGCCAAGGTCCTGGAGAAGCTCGGCAGCGACGGCGCGTTCGTACCCGCGCTGCACTCGGTGGGTGCCCCGCTGGAGCCCGGCCAGCAGGACGTGCCCTGGCCCTGCAACGACACGAAGTACATCACCCACTTCCCCGAGGAGCGGATGATCTGGAGCTTCGGCTCCGGCTACGGCGGCAACGCGCTGCTCGGCAAGAAGTGCTACTCGCTGCGGATCGCCTCCGCGATGGGCCGCGACGAGGGCTGGCTCGCCGAGCACATGCTGATCCTCAAGCTCACCTCGCCGGAGGGCAAGGTCCACTACGTGGCCGCCGCGTTCCCGTCGTCGTGCGGCAAGACGAACCTGGCGATGCTGCAGCCGACCATCCCCGGCTGGAAGGCGGAGACGCTCGGCGACGACATCGCCTGGATGCGCTTCGGCGAGGACGGCAGGCTGTACGCGGTGAACCCGGAGGCCGGTTTCTTCGGCGTCGCCCCGGGCACCGACGAGAACACCAACCCGAACGCGATGCGCACCATCGAGCAGGGCAACACGCTGTTCACCAACGTGGCCCTCACCGATGACAAGGACATCTGGTGGGAGGGCATGGGCGAGGCGCCCGCGCACCTCACCGACTGGAAGCAGCGGGACTGGACGCCCGACTCGGACGAGAAGGCCGCGCACCCGAACTCGCGCTACTGCACGCCGATGTCGCAGTGCCCGATCCTCGCCGACGAGTGGGACGACCCGCAGGGCGTGCCGATCTCGGCGATCCTGTTCGGCGGCCGCCGCAAGACGACGGTGCCGCTGGTGAACGAGTCGTTCGACTGGCAGCACGGCGTCTTCATGGGCACCACGATGTCCTCGGAGACCACCGCCGCCGCCACCGGCCAGGTCGGCGTGGTGCGCCGCGACCCGATGGCGATGCTGCCGTTCATCGGCTACAACGTCGGCGACTACTTCCAGCACTGGGTGAACATGGGCAAGTCGGCGGACGCGTCGAAGCTGCCCCGGATCTTCTACGTGAACTGGTTCCGCCGCGACGAGTCCGGCAAGAAGATCGTGTGGCCGGGCTTCGGTGAGAACTCCCGCGTGCTCAAGTGGGTCGTCGAGCGCATCGAGGGCACCGCCGCCGCCGAGGACACCCCCATCGGCCGGGTTCCCTCCGCCGACCAGATCGACCTGTCCGGGCTGGACACCTCCCGCGAGGATGTCGACATCGCGCTGCACGTGGACGTCGACGAGTGGAAGGCCGAGATCCCGCTGATCGAGGAGTGGTTCGCCACCATCGGTGACGACCTGCCCTCCTCCATTCGGGACGAGTTCGACGCGCTCAAGCAGCGCCTCGGCGTCGCCTGACCCGGCACGACCCCGAGAAGGGCCGCCCGCGGAATTCCGCGGGCGGCCCTTCTCGGGGTCG